>CAJADV010000366.1 GCA_903938575.1 uncultured Gammaproteobacteria bacterium | reverse complement strand
TGATATGGGCTCGGCGGACGATGCCTTTGCTCGCGGGGTCACGGGGCTCGCGCGATTCAAGGATCCGGCGGGTGTGAGCCTCGAGCTTTTCTACGGTCCTGCGGTCGACTACAAAGTCTCTTCGCCCATCCCGAACACGCGCTTTGTCGCTGGCCATCTCGGCTTTGGTCACGCCATTCTCTTCGTCGATCGAATGGCCGAGGTCTTTGATTTCTACACGCGGGTGCTTGGCTTCAAGCTGACAGATTTCATCCGCTTCGGGCCTGGTCACTCGATCCGCTTTCTGCGCTGCAACGAACGCCACCACAGCATCGGGCTCGCTGACGTCGGCGTGCCGGGCGGCCTGCACCACGTGATGTTCGAGATGCAGAACGCCGATCAGGTTGGCCGCACGCTCGATCGCGTGCAGCGCGCCGCTATCCCCATCACCGCCTCGCTGGGGCGTCACGTGAACGACCACATGCTCTCGTTCTACATGCGCAGCCCCTTCGGCTTTGGCGTGGAGATCGGCTGCGAAGGCATGATGATCGACCACACCTGGACCGCCAACGAGTTCTGCGAAGGGGATATCTGGGGGCATCACGGCATTGCCGAGGATGTCCAGAAATCGAGCGAGTGACCGTTGCTGGGGGCGCCCTGTGCTGCCCGGTCGCGGCGCGGATCCGGAGGCGATCGCCGTGGTGACAGGTTTCAACGCGCTGCTCGGCGTGGAACTGCTGGGTGAGCGCGATGAGGCTTACCATCTCGAGCTGTTGGTGGGTCCGCAGCACCTGCACGATGCAGGTGGTGTCCACGGGGGTGTCTACCTCAGCCTGCTCGATATCGTGATGGCGCGCGCCGCGCGCATGGCCCTGCCGCCGGGCTCCTACATGCCGACCCTCGAGCTCAAGACCAATTTCCTCGCCTCCGTGTCACAGGGTCGCATCCACGCCACGGGCCGCGTGATTTCGCGCACCACACGCACCTGTTATCTCGAGGCTGAACTGGTGTCCGACACCGGCCGGCTGCTCGCGCGCGCCAGCGCCACCATGATCGCCTCCGTACCCCGACCCCCCGAGGCCCCGACATCGGGCGCGCCTGCAGGAGCTGCCTGAACCATGCCTTCATCCGCCGCTGACACATCGCAAGCAAGCCCGCGACGCGAATTCCCGGACGGCGTTGCGGTGGTCATCGGCGGCAGCGGTGGTATAGGCAGCGTCATCTGCACGAGCCTTGCGGCAGCCGGCACCGATGTGGTCCTTACCTACCGCAACAACGAGGCAGCCGCGCTGGCGGTGGTCGATGCCGTGATCGCGATGGGCAGGAAGGCGCAATGCCATCGGCTCTCGAGCGAGCATCCGGCCGAGGTGGAAGAATTTTTCGAGCAGGTGGTTGCCGGGCATCCGCGTATCCACACGGTGGTGAACGCCGCGGGCACGACCATCCCCATGACCTATATCGGCGATCTCGATGCCGCCACCTGGCGCGACGTGATGAACGCCGACGCCAACGGCTTCTTCAACATCGTGCACGCCTCGCTGCCGCAGTTGCGCAAGCACGGTGGCTCCTATGTGCAGATCGGTACCGTGGGCATGCATCGCTGGCCGGCACGCGACATCCTCTCGGTGGCGCCCAAGGCCGCCATTGATGCGCTCATCACCGGCATCGCCCGCGAGGAAGGACGCCATGGCGTCAGGGCCAACACCGTGGCGTTGGGGCTCATCAACGCCGGCATGGCCCTGCGTTTCAAGGGCAAGGAATATGACGAGAACTACTTCAAGGCAGCGGTCAGGAACACCGCCCTGAAGCGCCTGGGCACCGCCGCTGAAGTGGCGGACGCAGTGGTTTTCTTCGCCTCCGAGCGCGCCTCCTACCTGACGGGCCAAACCCTGGTGCTCGATGGTGGATTCAGTCTGTAAATAGGGGGCGACATCCGTAATCCTGAACAGAAGCTCGCCAAGAGCCTCAACATCTGGGAAGTCATCAGTATTTCGATTGCACTGATGGGTCCCTCGATGGCCGCCAACATCAACCCGCAGGGGCCGGCCAGCGTTGTCGGTAGCGCCGTGCCGCTGGCATTTCTCATCGCCGCGATCGGTGTGGCGCTTGTGAGCTACGGCTTCATCCGGCTGACCCAGGCCTTCAATCATGCCGGGTCGGTCTACGGTCTTGTCGGCAAAACCCTCGGCCCACGCAGCGGCGTCATCGCCGGCTGGGGCCTCTTGGGGACCTACACGTTCTATTCCGTGGTGAGCACCATGGCCACCGGCGTGTTCGGTACCGCGCTGCTTGAGCAACTGGGCATCGTCGCCGGTGCCGCGAGCGGGCCCATCCCGTTTCTGATTGGTGGGCTAGGACTTTTTGGCGTCGTCGCGCTGGCGGTCACCTCGGTCAAGCGTGGCACCGGGCTGCTGCTGGTGATCGAAGGGGCTACGGTTGCCCTCATCCTGCTCACGACGATCACCGTTCTGGTGAAGCTGCTGAACGGAACCGCGCCGGGCGGCCAGACCTTCACACTGAGCGTGTTCCGTATTCCCGAAGGGCTCGATACGAGCTCCATTTTCCTCGGCGTTGTTTTCGGCTTCCTGTCTTTCGCCGGTTTCGAGGCGGCGGCAACCATGGGTGAAGAGGCGCAGACACCGCGTCGTGATATCCCCAAGGCGACCCTGGGCGTGGTGATTTTCGGCGGCATTTATTTCACGTTCATCACCGCCGTTCAGGTCATGGGCTTTGGCGCGAACGAGGAGGGGATGAAAGCCTTCGTCGGATCCAGTTCGCTGTTGGGCGACCTCGGCTCGCTCTACATCGGCCCCTGGGTGGGCATCCTGATCACGCTCGGTGTTTCGATCTCCGCCGTGGGCTGTTTGCTCGCCTGCGTCGTCGGCGCTGGTGTGATCGGCACCCTGATCCTGCTGGTGGCCTACGGCTTGGCCACTATCGGCGCGATCCGGTTCCTGTTCTTCTCGGGCAAGAAGCGCGTTCCGCAGTGGGAGATTGTTATCCCGCTTCTGGGCCTTGCGATGCTGGTCTACACGCTGTTCCGCAACGTGTGGCCGCTGCCGACCAGTGGTGCTGCGCAGGCCTACAACCTGATCACCATCGCGTGGCTCCTGCTGGCGGTGATCGGGGTGCTGGCAGCACCCAGGATCGCGACCCGGATGGGCGAGCGGATCAACGCTGACGAGAATCTCGTCGAGACCCGGTGAGGGTTGGTGGGGGGATGTGTGTTCAATGCATCCTGCGCGCTCTCGATGAGCCCGCGCGTCCCAGCTCAGCGCATAACCTCAGCGGCCGTACTGTAGTAGCGCATCGCCGGCGGCGCCCCATGCTCCGCGATCAGCGACTCCACCAGTTGCCTGCGGTAGTCCTTCAGGCTCACCGTGTTCAGTGGCTCGCGGCGCAG
>CAJADV010000365.1 GCA_903938575.1 uncultured Gammaproteobacteria bacterium | reverse complement strand
CTCTCGGTGGAAGCTGCCTGGCGCCTGCCGAGCGAAGTGCGGCGGATGGAGAACATCGGAGCACTTTTCGCGCGCGCCGACTTCGTCAGCTTGCATCTTCCGGTGCTGGACAGCACCCGCAACCTGATCGGTGCCGAGACACTGTCGCAGGCCCGCAAAGGCGCCTGTCTCCTCAATTTTGCGCGCGAGGAAATCGTCGATCTCGACGCCCTGATCGGGGCGCTGTCGCAGGGGCAGTTGCGCCGTTACGTCGCGGATTTTCCGCATCCCCGTCTGGTGGGTCGCAGTGATTGCGTTCTGATGCCGCATATCGGCGCCAGCACCGAGGAAGCCGAGGAAAATTGCGCCATGATGGCTGCCGACCAGTTGCGGGCCTTCCTGGAGCACGGCAACGTGCGCAATGCCGTCAACTTTCCCACGCTCGAACTCGAGCGCACCGGAGGTTGCCGGATCGCCGTAGCCAACCGCAACGTGCCCGGCGTGCTGGGGCATATCCTCTCGATCTTCGCCGACGCCCGGATCAACGTCATCGACATGCTGAACAAGAGTCGCGAGAACATCGCCTACAACCTCATTGACGTCGAGGGCGAGCCCTCCGATGCCGTGACGCAGGCCATATCCCGGGTTGATGGCGTGATCAACGTCCGGCTCATTCCGCCGCCTCGCTGACGCCCCGATGGCTGCCCCTGGTCTGCGCTCCCCGGCACGCCGTCCTGCCGATTTCGCCATAGACGGGGAGGGCATCTGGCTCTACCGCGGCAGTCCGATACGGCGCGAGCCGCTGGTGCGTCTGCTGACAGGCATGCTGGCGAGACAGGGTGATAGCTTCGTGCTGCTGACGCCCGAGCAGGCGTTGCGCGTCGATGTGGCGGACGCGCCTTTCCTGATCACGGACTGTGACGCGGTAGAGGCCGATGGGCAGCGTTGTATCTGGCTCAGCAGCAGCCTTGGCGAGCGGATCCCGCTTGATGCCGAGCATCCGCTCACAATGCGAAACAGCCCTGACGGGCAGCTGAAAGCCTACGTCAGGTTACGCGATGGGCTCGACGCGATGCTGCACCGGAATGTCTTTTACCGCTTGGCCGAGATTGCCACGAGTCCTGAGGTGGACGGGCGCCACGGCCTCTCAAGCTGCGGGCTCTTCTTTCCTCTCGAGTGATCGGCACCCCGCAGGGTTCCCGTTCTTCCCGTGCGGCCAAGCACGCTTACATATTGGGATAATTCGGTCCGCCCGTGCCTTCCGGGGTCACCCAGACGATGTTCTGTGTCGGATCCTTGATGTCGCAGGTCTTGCAGTGGACGCAGTTCTGGGCGTTTATCTGGAAGCGCTTCGAACCGTCGGCTTCCGCAACCACCTCATAAACGCCCGCCGGGCAGTATCGCTGCGCGGGCTCGTCGTAGAGGGGCAGGTTGTGTCGGATAGGGACCGCGGGATCCTTCAGCGTCAGATGGCAGGGCTGGTCTTCCTCGTGATTGGTGTTGGAGAGATAGACCGAGGATAGCCGGTCAAAGCTGAGCACGCCGTCCGGCTTCGGGTAGCTGATAGGACGGCATTGCGCGGAGGGCTTGAGTTGCGCATGGTCCGGTGTGGTATCGCTGAAGGTCCAGGGCAGCTTGCCCTTGAGCAGGTTGATGTCCAGGAAGGCATAGGCGGAGCCCAGTATGTTCCCGAACTTGTGCTGCGCCGGACCGAAGTTACGCTGGGTGTGCAGTTCGCGTCCGGCCCAGGAGCCGAGGAAGGCCTCCGTGTAGCTGCTGATCTCCTCTCCGGCATGTCCCGACTCGGCTATCGCCCGGTGCACGGATTCAGCGGCAACCATGCCGCTCTTCATCGCCGTGTGCGAACCCTTGATCTTGGCAAAGTTCAGCGTGCCGGCGTCACAGCCGATCAGTAGTCCGCCGGGGAAGCTCATTTTCGGCAGTGATTGCAGGCCTCCTTTGGCGATGGCGCGTGCGCCATAGGAAATGCGCTTGCCACCCTCGAGATATTGCCGGACCAGGGGATGCTGCTTGTAGCGCTGGAACTCTTCGAAGGGACTGATGGCGGGATTGCTGTAACCGAGATCGGTGATCAGACCGATCGACACGAGGTTTCCCTCGAGGTGGTAGAGGAAGCTGCCGCCGTGGGCGCCGCTCTGCTGCAGCGGCCAACCGGCCGTGTGCATCACAAGACCCGGGCGGTGCTTGTGCGCGTCGATTTCCCAGAGTTCCTTGATGCCGAGGCCGTAGTGCTGTGGGTCGCGACCCGCATCGAGTGCGAAGCGGCTGATCAACTGCTTGCCCAGATGGCCGCGGCAGCCTTCGGCGAACAGCGTGTACTTGGCGTGGAGTTCCATGCCCGGGGTGAAGCTGTCCTTGGGGTTGCCGTCGGCACCGACGCCAGCATCCCCGGTGGCGATTCCTTTTACGCGACCGTCCTCGTGGAACAGGATCTCTGCGGCGGCAAAGCCGGGGTAGATTTCGGCGCCCAGCGCCTCAGCCTGCTGCCCGAGCCACCGGCACAGGTTGCCGAGGCTGATGATGTAGTTGCCCTCGTTATGCATGGTGCTCGGCACCATGAAGCCCGGAACGCGCATGCCTGAGGTCTCGTTGCGCAGCACAAAGATCTCGTCTGTCGCCACTGGCGTATTGAGCGGCGCGCCTTGTGCCGCCCAATCGGGGAACAACTCGTTCAGTGCGGTGGGCTCGAAGATCGCGCCCGACAGGATGTGCGCTCCCACCTCGGAGCCTTTTTCAACCACGCAGACACTGATGTCCTGAGAGAGTTGGCGAAGCCGGCAGGCAGCGGCAAGCCCGGCGGGGCCCGCACCGACGATGACGACATCGAATTCCATGGATTCCCGATTGCTCACGTACTCGACCTCTCTGTTTGCCGGTTGCGCTGGTTGTGCCGCGTCGCCTCCGCGCGGTGCGGTAGCGAACGTGGCAATCGCAGTTTCACTGTTGGTGCCGAGCGTGAGCCGGCACGTAAAGGATACTGCAAGTCTCCGCACGGCGGACCCGCATACCGGTAGCATTGCCGATCTTGGGTGGTGTCGCCATTGACCTGCCCGCGGTCAGTTCGGAGAATGCACCTGACTCGCGGAGGGTGCCTCGCACCCGGTTTTTCGCGGGCGCACAGACCCCTCAGTTTCGATCGGAGAGTCCATGAAAGTTCTCGTAGCGGTAAAGCGCGTCGTCGACTACAACGTCAAGGTGCGGCCGAAGAGCGACGGTTCGGGTATCGACCTGAACAACGTCAAGATGTCCATCAACCCGTTCTGCGAGATCGCCGTTGAGGAAGCCGTGCGGCTGCGCGAGAAAGGTGTGGCGACCGAAGTCATTGCCGTGTCTCTGGGAGACAAGGCCTGTCAGGAGCAGATCCGTACCGCGCTTGCGCTGGGCGCAGACCGCGGCATCCTGATCGAGACCGACGTCGAGCTGCAGCCCCTTGCGGTCGCCAAGCTCCTGAAAGCGGTTATCGAGCGCGAGGGCATTGAATTCGCCATTCTCGGCAAACAGTCGATTGACGGCGACAACAACCAGACCGGCCAGATGCTCGCCGCGCTCGCCGGGATGTCGCAGGCGACTTTCGCCTCCAAGCTCGACATCGCCGACGGCAAAGCTACCGTGACCCGTGAAGTCGATGGCGGGATGCAGACGCTGGAGCTTACGCTCCCGGCGCTGATCACCACCGACCTCAGACTGAACGAGCCGCGCTACGCATCGCTGCCGAACATCATGAAGGCCAAGAAGAAGCAGCTCGACACGCTGACACCCGCCGAACTCGGCGTGGATGTCACGCCGCGCGTGAAGACGCTCAAGGTCTCGCCGCCGCCCGAGCGCAAGGCCGGCATCAAGGTGGGTTCCGTCGCGGAACTCGTCGACAAACTCCGCAACGAAGCGAAGGTGATCTGATGGCTACCCTGGTTATTGCCGAACACAGCAACACCGAATTGAAACCCGCCACCCTGAACGCGGTTACTGCCGCGCTGCAGATCGGCGGCGAACTGCATATCCTGGTGGCCGGTGGCGGATGCGCCGCGGTGGCCGAGGCAGCAGCGCGCATTCCCGGTGTGAGCAAAGTGCTGGTAGCAGACAACGCTGCATACGCCGCGCAACTCGCCGAGAACATGTCCGCTCTGATCGTCGAGGTGGCCTCCGGCTACGATGCCGTGATCGCAGCAGCCACCCCCAACGCGAAGAACGTGATGCCGCGCGTCGCTGCACTCCTCGATGTCGCCCAGATATCGGAGATCACTGCGGTCCTCGGCCCGGATACCTTCGAGCGTCCGATCTACGCGGGCAACGTCATTGCCACCGTGCAGGCCCTGGATGCGCGCAAGGTGATAACCGTGCGCGCTACCGGCTTCGATGCCGCTCCCGCCGAAGGTGGCTCTGCGGCCATCGAGGCGATCAGCGCCGCTCATGACTGCGGCATCTCGCGGTTTATCGATGAGCGGGTCGCCAAGTCCGATCGCCCCGAGCTCACCGCCGCGAGAGTGGTCGTGTCCGGCGGCCGCGGCATGCAGAACGGCGACAATTTCAAGCTGCTGGAAGTGGTGGCCGACAAACTGAACGCCGCAGTGGGTGCCTCGCGCGCTGCGGTCGACGCGGGCTTCGTGCCCAACGACTACCAGGTCGGCCAGACCGGCAAGATCGTAGCGCCCGATCTCTACATCGCGGTGGGGATTTCGGGCGCCATCCAGCACCTCGCTGGCATGAAAGACTCCAAGGTGATTGTCGCGATCAACAAGGACCCCGATGCCCCCATTTTCCAGGTGGCCGATTACGGACTGGTGGCGGATCTGTTTGCTGCAGTGCCGGAACTGAGCGCCACGCTCTGATCCACAGCGCTAGCGCTCTTGCAAAGGGCGCGCTTCCTGCGGGGAGCGCGCCCTTTTTTATGTCAGGAGAGGCGGTCGCGGAAGTCTGCGTAGCCGAATTCGCGCACCACACGCAGATCCTGCGTGTCGGAATTCCAGATGGCGATCGACGGCAGGTTGATGCCGTTGAAGGTGGTGGTCTTCACCATCGTGTAATAGGCCATGTCCTCGAAGACCAGTCGCGAGCCGATCTGCAGCGGTTCCGCAAAGCTGTAATCCCCGATCACATCGCCCGCCAGGCAGGTCTGGCCGCCTAAACGATAGAGGTGGGGCTTATCACCTGCCTCGCCTGCGCCCGTGATCACCGGGCGATAGGGCATCTCGATCACATCCGGCATATGGCAGGTGGCGGAGGTATCCAGGATGGCCTGCTCGATACCGTTATGCGTGATGTCGAGGACCTCGCAGACCATCACGCCCGTGTGATAGGCAATCGCCTCGCCCGGCTCCAGATATACCTGCACGCCCCAGCGCGACTGGAAATCCCGGAGCAGCGCGATAAGCGCATCGACCTGATAGCCGGGACGTGTGATGTGGTGGCCACCGCCGAAGTTTATCCACTTCATTCGCGGGATCAGGTCGGCGAAGCGCTCCTCGAAAGCCCGCACCGTGCGCTCGAGCGGCGGGAAGTCCTGCTCGCACAGCGTGTGGAAGTGGAGCCCGCTCACATGCCGGAGCGCTTCCTCGCGCAGCTCCCCACGAACCACCCCGAGGCGCGAACACGGCGCGCAGGGATCGTAAAGCGGCACCGCGCCCTCGGAGTGCTCGGGATTCAGCCGAAGGCCTATCTCAAGGCCTGGCCGTTCATGCCGGGCTTGAGCGATAAGCGGCTCGAAGCGCTCGAGCTGGCCGCAGGAGTTGAAGACCACATGGTCCGAGATGGCGAGGATCTTGGTGAGATCCGATTCCGTGAAAGCCGCTGAGAAGGTGTGCACCTCACCGCCGAATTCCTCGCGCCCGAGTCGTGCCTCGTGCAGGCCGCTCGCGCAGGTGCCTGAGAGGTAGCGCGACACCAGTGGTGCCAGACTGAACATCGAGAAGGCCTTGAGTGCGAGCAGGATTTTTGCGCCGCTCTCCTGCTGCACGCGGGCGAGCAGCTGCAGGTTGGACTCGAGTGCTGCCTCGTCGACTACGAAGCAGGGCGAGGGAACACGCGCCACATCAAGTCTCGCGAAGCGCTCCAGCAAGCCGTTGCTCACGCCGTGCGTGCCCATCGCGCGCCCGTTACTCCATGCCCTGCTCGGGCGTCACCAGTTGCCACGGCAAGCCGTGCTCGTTCAGCGCCTCCATGAAGGGGTCCGGGTCCAGCTGTTCCATGTTGAACACGCCTTCGCCTGTCCACTTGCCGGTCAGCATCATCTTCGCGCCGATCATGGCGGGAACGCCG
>CAJADV010000364.1 GCA_903938575.1 uncultured Gammaproteobacteria bacterium | reverse complement strand
GCGGGCCTGCTGCGCGCCCTCGTTGGGCTGCTACGGCTTCTTCCACTCGACTGGTCGTTTGCACTGGCACGCGGGCTGATGCGGCTGCTGGGCCCACTGACACCGATGTGGGACAAGGTGGCCCGCAATCACGCCATCGCCTTCCCCGAGATGGACGCCGCCTCGCGCAGGAGGCTCCGCCGCCAGACCTTCGGACACCTCGGGGAAGCGATCGCCGAGCTGGTTCTGGCGCCACGCATCCATGCCGAGACCCGGCGCATCGAATGGCGGGTAGCGCCGGGGCTGGAGGCGGCGCTGGAGGCCGGCAAACCCCTGGTGATGGTGACGGGGCATGTGGGCGCCTGGCAGCTCACCAACCTCGTGTCCTTGCACTACAAGATCCCGCTCGCATGCCTCTACGCGGAGGAGTCCAACCCGCGGATGGCAGCATTGATGCTGGAGTTACGCAACGGCCTGGGTTGCCGCTGGCTGCCGAGCGCCGGCGGGATCCGCACCCTGCTCGAAGAGCTGCGGGCCGGACACTCGGTAGGACTCGCCTGCGACACCCGGATGGATCAAGGCGAGGCGGTGCCTTTTTTCGGCCACTCCGTCATGAGCAACACGGTGCCGGCACGGCTGGCACTGCGTCTGGGTGCCCCCCTTGTGCCCGTGCTGGCGGAGCGTTTAACGGGAGGGCACTACCGCATAACCCTCGAGGAACCTGTGCAACCCGGAACGAGCGACGCCACACAGGCAGAACAAGCACTCGCCATGACGGCAGCACTGATGACGCGCTTCGAGACATGGGTGAGATCCAGGCCGGCGCAGTGGATGTGCCTGGCGCGCCGCTTCCCGAAGGAACTCGACAAGGCCGCGCGTCACCAGTAGCGCACACGCCCGGTATCGACGTGAATGAAGTTGGAACTGCGATAGAGACCGACCCCACCGCCGCGAAGGCCAACGGCTGCCCGGTGCAGTGTCCCGAGATCGCAGCCGGGCAGACGAATGTCGATCGCCTTGCCCAGCAGGTGCAGGCTCGACTGCGCAACGCCCGTGCTTCGTGAGCGCAATGAGGCGTTCGTGGCCGGAGCCCGGTAGCCGGATATCACCTCGAAGTTGGCGACGCGTCCCGCCACCGACTGTAATTGCGCCAGCAAATCGAGCAATCGGGTGTCGATGACGTGCTCGACATTGGCCCGGTGATCGCGCAATACGTGGTAGATGTCAGACAGCGCCTCGGGAATATAGCTGCCGTTCTCCCAATAGGGGACCCGCAGCCGCTCTCCGGTGTGCAGGTTCAGGAAGCCGAGCTCGCGCGCCGGCAGCGATGCGAAGGCACGCTGTCCTGCCGCACAGGCCGCCAAGGCACCGGCCGCGAGGCGCAGAAAGCGGCGACGGCCGCTAACGGCAATGGAAGAACGATCCGCGGGGTTCACGGCCATGGTTTGTCCTGCAGAGGGGCTTGCACACCATACGCATTGCAATCCGGGACGTAAACCCTTGGCGCCGCTATGGCGATTGGCGGCGGCTGCTATGATCCGGCGCCGTTCCCGAGGAGTAGTGGGCCATGTTCAGGTTGCTGGTGGTGCTGGTCGTGGTTGGACTCTGTGCGTGGTATTTCACGGGAGGCTCAGGCTCCACGGCAGTGACGCCCCGCCCTGAGGTCCGTTACGAGCAGGAAACTGCCCGCGCCACGGATCTCGAGAAGAGCCTGCAATTGCAGGCAGACAAGCAACTTCAGGATCTGGATGCCCAGCCACAATGAGACAGCCGTTCCGCCTCAGCGCATGCATTGCCGGCACCGTTTTGCTGTCGGCATCTTTGCATCCTCAAGCCGCAGAACTGGAAACGGTGGTTGTGACGGCAAACCGGGCGGATCGCCCGCTGCAGACGGTGCCGTCCAGCCTGAGTGTGGTAAGTGCCCGTGAGATCGGCCTGATCGGCGCGGTGCATATCAGCGAGGCCCTTGCCCGGCTGCCGGGCACGTGGATCAGTCGGGGTAACGGGCAGGAAAACCTCACCGCGATCCGCTCACCCGTGTTCACGGGCGCAGGCAGTTGCGGCGCGTTCTATATCGCCGAAGACGGCGTGCCGATCCGTCCGAGCGGCTTCTGCAACGTCAACGCATTAGCCGAGGTGAATGGCGAGCAGGCCGAGCGCATCGAGGTGTTGCGCGGGCCGGGCACGGCAGTGCACGGCGCCAACGCCCAGCACGGCGTCATCAACGTCATCACCCGCGCACCGCCCCGCGAGGGCACAGATCGCGCCGTGGCACTGGAGGCGGGCGCCAATGACTACACCCGACTGCTGGGACGAGTGGGCGAGGGCGATGCCTCTCAAGGATGGCTGCTTACGCTGAACGCTTCGCACGATGATGGCTACAAGGACAGCTCCGGGTACGAGCAGCAGAAATTCGGCTATCGCCACGATCTCGACTGGGACGGCGGCCATTTTTCCTCGCGCTACAGCTTCATCAACCTTGAGCAGGACACCGCCGGATTCATTGTCGGGGACGGCAGCTACCGCCGCAGCGACACCAAGCGCGACAACCCCAACCCGGATTCCTTCCGCGACAACCGCGTGCACCGCTGGAGCGGCGAGCTTCGGCTCGATGCACCTGGCGGCGGGGAATTCACCCTGACCCCCTACTTGCGCCGTCAGGACATGGAATTCCTCCAGCACTTCCTGCTGGGCCAGCCGCTGGAGGAAAACGCCTTCGAGGCCGCAGGACTGCAGGCGGGTTGGAGCCGCCCACTGGGCGCTGACTCG
Source organism: uncultured Gammaproteobacteria bacterium (assembly GCA_903938575.1). Lineage (GTDB taxonomy): Bacteria > Pseudomonadota > Gammaproteobacteria > Pseudomonadales > UBA5518 > UBA5518. Next base: position 13,513 of record CAJADV010000364.1, on the reverse strand, counting down.
CTGATCAGCGCGGGTCTCGATGGCGAATGGGCCGAGGGTTCGCTGCAGGAGACCCAGGCTGAGCCTGTGCCGGGCATCAGCACGCTGCCGGCCGGAAAGCACTACGACTACCGCGTGGACAGCGGCATGAGTGCTGCGTTCACGCAGCTCGAGTGGCAAGCACTGGCAGGGACACGCATCGTTGGCGGGCTTCGCCTCGAGCGGCAGGGCTACAACTACGACAACCGCATGATCGACGGCGCCACCCGCGACGACGGTCGTCCCTGCGGCCCGCCGGGCAGCCCCCTGCCCTGTCGTTACTCACGCCCCCAGGACCGCAGCGACAGCTTCACGCAGTGGTCGTGGAACGCAGGCCTCGTGCAGGATCTCGCTCCGCAACACAGTCTGGTGCTGAATGCAGCGCGCGGCTTCCGCCCGCCGCAAACCGCGGAACTCTACCGCCTGCAGGCCGGACAGACGGTCGCCGATATAGACCCGGAACAGATCGACAGCATCGAGGCAGGCCTGCGCGGAGCGTTCAGCCGCCTCGACTATTCGGTGGTCGTCTATGGCATGGAAAAGCGCGAGGTGATCTACCAGGACTCCGATCGCAGGAATGTGAGCGGAGCCCGTACGCGCCACCGCGGCGTCGAGTTTTCAGGCGGCCTCCAACTGGGCAGCCACTGGCGTCTTGAGGGTGACGGCACGCTGGCACGTCACACCTACGACAGCGCGGATGCGCTGCAAGGACTGCCGCCCGGCACCGACATCAAGGGCAACGATATAGATACCGCTCCAAGGAGCTTCGGGTCGCTGCGGCTTTCCCATGATTCCGGCGCTGGCACACGAACGGAGCTGGAGTGGCTGCGCATGGGGCGGTATTTCCTCGAGCCCACCGAGAGCTTCGACTACGCAGGCCACGATCTCCTCAACCTGCGTGTCGTTCACGAACTGCCGCAGGGCTGGTCGCTCACCGCGCGCTTGACCAACCTGCTCGACGAGGACTACGCCGAGCGGGCCGACTATGCCTTCGGCGACTATCGCTACTTCGTGGGCGAGCCGCGCGGCCTGTACCTGCAGATCGGCTGGGAACAACCCTAGGGCCGGCGCAATGCCCGGCCCGGGCTGGAGGCTCCTCAGCGCAGGCCGGCGTTGATGCTGTCCAGCACCTTGCTGCCGGGACAGAGGTCTTTTTCCTTCAACGAATTCAGCGGGCGGCGCGAGGTTCCCAGCACCTTGTGCAGGTCGGGGGCGTCGCGGTCGATGTAGAGCAGTCCGGTGAGCGTGCGGCCCGCCTCATCGTGCTCCGCGATTGCGCGCAGCGCGGCCTGCCGGTCTTCGATGTTGTAGACCTGACCCGAGTCCTTGTGCAGCCGCACCACGGAGCCGTCGTGCATGCGAACCTCGGTGGTCATACCCTCGGCATAGCTCGCGCGTATCTCATCACGCACGGGCACGAAATCCACCGGCGCCGCATCGAGGTGATCGCGCACGTGGATGTAGCTCTTGGTGGAGCCTTCGTGATTGTTGAACGTAACGCAGGGCGACATAACGTCGAGAAAAGCAAAACCGCTGTGGCTGAGCGCAGCCTTGATCAGCGGCACCAGTTGCTCGCGATCACCGGAAAAACTGCGGGCAACAAACGTAGCGCCAAGTTGCAGCGCCACGCTCGCCAGATCGATGGCCTCGTAGGGATTCGCCGAGCCTTTCTTGCTCTTCGAGCCGCGATCGGCGGTCGCGGAATCCTGCCCCTTGGTGAGTCCGTAGCAGCCGTTGTTCTCGACGATATAGGTCATGTTGAGATTGCGGCGCACCACGTGGGCGAATTGGCCGAATCCGATCGAGGCCGAATCGCCGTCGCCGGAGACGCCGATGTAAACCAGGTCCTGATTGGCGAGGTTGGCTCCCGTGGCCACCGACGGCATGCGCCCGTGCACGGAATTGAAACCGTGGGAGCGGCCGAGAAAATACGCCGGCGTCTTGGACGAACAACCGATGCCGGAGAGTTTGGCGATACGGTGCGGGGCTACCGGCAGACCGAAACAGGCCTCGATGATCGCAGCGCTGATGGAGTCGTGGCCACACCCTGCGCAGAGCGTGGAAATCGAGCCCTCGTAATCACGCCGGGTGAACCCGAGCGTGTTGACGGGCGCTTCGGGGTGGCGGAAATTCGGACGCTGGTAGGTCATGCCTTGCTCCTCGCGGAACCACTGCGCTTGCGCGCGATGGAGGTAACGTTTGCCCCGCCGAGGCGGGTGCGGATGTGTCCGGCAATGTGACGGGCGGTGATCGGCAATCCGTCGTAATTGAGCACAGACACCAGCTTCTCGCGGGTGGCGGCGTTGCTTTCGTTCAGCAGCAGTCGACGCATCTGGCCGTCACGGTTCTGCTCGATCACAAAGACCGTATCGTGATCGTTGAGGAACTGCTCGACCTCGCGAGTGAAGGGAAAGGCGCGCAGCCGCAGCGTATCGATCGCGTAGCCCTCTTCCTCGAGAATCTCGAGAGCCTCGTAAGACGGCGAGGCAGTGGTGCCGAAGAACAGCGCACCGGTCTTCGTCGGGCGCGAGGCGGGCTTGATCTTCGGGGCCGGCACACAGGTCTTGGCGGTCTCGAATTTCCTCAGCAGGCGATCGACGTTGCGCACGTAGGCCTCACCGTCCTCGGTGTACACCGCATACTCATCGCGCGAGGTGCCGCGCGCGGTGAAGGCGCCCTTGGTCGGATGCGCACCGGGGAGCGTGCGGTAGGGAATGCCGTCGCCATCTACATCGAGATACCGCCCGAAGCGCCCTTGCAGTTTGTCGAGCGCCTCGGCATCGAGCACCTTGCCGCGATCGAATCGGTAGTCGTCATCGAACTCGAGCGGCGGTGACATGCAGTCGTTCATGCCGAGTTCGAGATCCGTCAGCATGATCACCGGCGTCTGCAGCCGCTCGGCAAGATCGAAGGCCTGCACCGTCAGGCTGAAACACTCGGCCGGCGTGGCCGGGAACAGCAGTACGTGCTTGGTGTCGCCGTGCGACGCGTAGGCTGCAGCGAGGATGTCGGACTGCTGCGTGCGCGTGGGCATGCCGGTGGAGGGGCCGGCACGCTGCACATCGACCAGCACCGTGGGGATCTCCGCAAAATAGGCGAGTCCGAGGAATTCGCCCATCAGCGAAAGCCCCGGACCACTGGTGGCGGTGAACGAGCGCGCGCCGTTCCAAGCGGCCCCGATCACCATGCCGATCGCCGAGAGCTCATCCTCGGCCTGCACAATCGCGTAGTTCTTCTGGCCAGTGCCGGGGTCGATGCGCATCCGCGCGCAGTAACGCTCGAAAGCCTCGGCCACCGAGGTGGACGGCGTGATGGGATACCAGGCCATCACGGTGGCGCCGCCGTAAACCGCACCGAGGCCCGTGGCCGTATTGCCATCCATCAGGATGTGATCGATCCCGAGTATGTGTGGCGCGATATTGCCGCCGCGCGCAAGCCGCAGCCCCAGCGGGCAGTCGAAGTGCTTCATCGCGTACTGATGCCCGAGCTCAAGCGCATGGATATTCGGACTGATCAGCTTTTCCTTACCCTTGAACTGGTCCGATATGAGGTCCTTCAGCACCTGGAACTCGATCTGCAGCAGCGCCGAGAGCGCTCCCACGTAGATCATGTTCTTGAAGAGGAGCCGCTGGCGCGCATCGGTGTACTCGCGCAGGCAGATCTCGGTGAGCGGCAGGCCGATGTAGTTCACGTCATCGCGTATCAGCCGTGGCTCGATTGGCTTGGTGGAGTCGTAGACGAAATAGCCGCCCGGCTCCACCTCACGCACGTCGCGATCCATGCTCTGCGGGTTCACGCAGACCATGAGGTCGACACCACCGCGGCGCCCGAGGTAGCCCTTGTGGCTCACCCGTACCTCGTACCAGGTGGGCAGACCCTGGATGTTGGAGGGGAAGATGTTCCGCGGGCTCACCGGAATGCCCATGCGGAAGATCGACTTCGCGAACAGGCTGTTGGCGCTCGCCGAGCCAGTCCCGTTGACGTTCGCGAATTTGACGACGAAATCGTTTATCGCTTGCTTGGCGCGCATGCCTGTCCCGCCTTGGTCACGTTGTAGAGGAATTTCTGCATATCCCAGGCGCCCGTGGGGCAGCGCTCGGCACAGAGCCCGCAGTGCAGGCAGACGTTCTCGTCCTTGACCATCACCCGCGCCGTCTGAATGAGCGGCCCGGAGACATAGAGATCCTGTTCGTGGTTGGTGGCCGGCGCACGCAAGCTGCTCCGCAGAACCGACTCCTCGGCGTCGGGCGTGAAGTTGATGCAGTCGACCGGGCAGATGTCCACGCAGGCATCGCACTCGATACAGGTCGCCGCGGTGAACACCGTCTGCACATCGCAGTTAAGGCAGCGTTGGGCCTCGGCAAGCGCGGTCCGTGTATCAAAGCCGAGCTCCACTTCAAGCTTGCGGTTCTTCAGCGTGAGCGCGGGGTCCGCGTGCGGCACCTTGAAGCGGTAGTCATCGGAGACGCCGTTGTCGTAACTCCACTCATGCATGCCCATCTTCTGGCTGATCAGCGTCACCCCCGGACCGGGACGATCGTGGAGATTCTGGCCGCGACAGAAGAGGTCGATGGAGATGGCCGCCTGGTGCCCGTGAGCGACAGCCGTGATGATGTTCTTGGGACCCAGCGCCGCATCGCCGCCGAAAAAAACCTTGGGATTGGTCGACTGATAGGTGCGGGGATCGACCACCGGGACGCTCCACTTACCGAACTCGACGCCCACATCGCGCTCGATCCACGGAAAGGCGTTCTCCTGGCCGATGGCGATAAGCACGGCGTCACAGGGAAACTCGACCGCCTCGCCCGTGGGCACCAGGCTGCGACGACCCGTGTCGTCGTAGCGCACCTCCACGAGGTCGAAGCTCATGCCCGTCAGTTTGCCGTTCTCGTGGAGAAAGGCCCGGGGGACGTGATTGTTGAGTATCGGGATACCCTCGGCCATGGCGTCTTCTTTCTCCCACGGCGAGGCCTTCATCTTGCTGAATTCGGAGCGGACGATGACCTTCACGTCCTCCCCACCGAGCCGACGCGCCGTGCGGCAGCAATCCATGGCTGTATTGCCCCCGCCCAGCACGATCACGCGCTTGCCAATGCTTTCGACGTGCTCAAAGGCGACGCTGGAAAGCCAGTCGATACCGACATGGATGCGAGCGGCTGCTTCCTGACGACCGGGGATGTCGAGGTCGCTTCCGCGCGGCGCGCCGGTGCCGACAAACACCGCGTCGTAGTCATCGGCAAGCACCGAGCGCAGGCTCTCGACGCGCGTATTGAAGTGCGTCGTGACGCCCATATCGAGAATGTAGCCCACCTCCTCGTCAAGCACTGCCGGTGGCAGCCGGAACACCGGGATCTGGCTGCGCATCATGCCGCCGCCCTTGCCCTGATCGTCGTAGATATCGATCTTGTAGCCGAGCGGCATGAGATCGCGCGCCACCGTGAGCGACGCGGGCCCCGCGCCCACGAGCGCGATGTTCTTGCCGTTCTTGCGGCGGGGAATCTTGGGCATCAGGCCCTCGAGGCTGCCCTTGTTGTCTGCTGCGGCGCGCTTCAGGCGGCAAATGGCTACCGGCGCGTCCTCCACACGACCCCGGCGGCATGCCGGCTCGCAGGGGCGGTCACAGGTGCGCCCGAGAATGCCGGGGAACACGTTGGACTCCCAGTTAACCATGTACGCGTCGGTGTAACGCTCGGCGGAAATCATCCGTATGTATTCCGGCACGGGCGTGTGCGCCGGGCAGGCGTACTGGCAATCGACGACCTTGTGGAAATACTCGGCGTTACCGATATCGGTGGGCTTCACGGTGTAAAGGCTCCGCGTGGTTGAGGATCAGTAGCCAAATCGCCGCTTCCCGGCGCAAGACTGCGCAGGGAGGCTACAAATAGCGACGGGAGTGTATGACAAAAGAAGCAATCTGGTTCATCCCGGAAGGTGATGTTGCAATGCGTCGGTGAAGGCCTCATCAGCTGGATCCTCCTTGTTCGTGCAGGAAGGCAAGCAGCCGGGCCTCGTCCCAGACATCGATGCCGAGCGTCTGGGCCTTGGTCAGTTTGGAGCCCGCACCGGGACCGGCGACGAGTAATCCCGTCTTGGCGCTTACACTGCCGGACACGCGCGCGCCAAGCGCCGCCAGACGCTCAGCTGCCTCGTCACGCGTCATGGAGTCAAGCGTGCCCGTGAGCACCACCGACACGCCCTCCAGAGGACCACCGCCAGCGGGTTTCTCCACCGCCGGCCAATGAATTCCGGCCGCGACGAGACGCGCCAGGAGTTCCCGATTGCGCTGATCCGCGAAAAACGCCGCGATGTGCCCCGCCACCACCGGCCCCACGTCCTGCACCTGCTGCAGGCGCGTGACATCCGCAGCGACAAAGGTCTCAAGCGTACCGAAGTGACGCGCCAGTGCGCGTGCGGTGGCCTCGCCGACCTCGCGCATGCCGAGCGCATAGAGAAACCGCTCGAGCGTCGTTTCACGACTGCGCGCGATGGCCATGACGAGATTCACCGCAGACTTCTGACCCAGGCGATCCAGCGCCGCGAGCGCGTCGGGTTGCAGGGTGTAGAGGTCGGCGACATCACGAACGAGTCCGGCTGCAAGGAGATGCTCGATGATGCGCTCGCCAAGGCCGTCAATATCCATGGCCCGCCGCGAGGCGAAGTGTCTGAGCGCTTCGCGCTGCTGCGCGGGGCACACCAAAGTGCCACTGCAACGGGCCACGACCTCGCCCTCGACCCGCTCCACCGGTGAACCGCATGCGGGACACTGATCGGGCAAAGTCACCGGCGTCGCATCCAGCGGACGCCGCTCCATCACCACGCGCGCGACCTGCGGAATCACATCTCCGGCGCGTCGAACGATCACCGTGTCACCGCGCATCAGCCCAAGTCGCGCGATTTCATCCATGTTGTGCAGCGTGGCGTTGCTCACAGTGACGCCTCCCACGAACACCGGCGCAAGGCGCGCCACCGGTGTGATGGCCCCGGTGCGCCCCACCTGGAACTCCACGTCCTCGACGCGCGTCATCTCCTCCTCGGCGGGAAACTTGTGCGCCACCGCCCAGCGCGGAGCACGTGCAACGGTTCCCAGTCGCTCCTGCAGCGCGATGCTGTCGACCTTGAAAACGATGCCGTCGATGTCGTGGGGCAAGCGGGCACGGCGGCCAAGGAGCTCCGCGTAATACTCAAGGCACGCCGCCACACCCGTCGCCACTTTCACTTCCGGGCTGCAGCGCAGGCCCCAGTCGCGCAACTGCGCCAGCAACTGCGATTGCCGCCCGGATAATGCGGCACTGGAAACACCGGCGCCGTAGGCACAAAACTCGAGCGGTCGCTGGGCGGTGATGCGCGAATCGAGCTGGCGCAGGCTGCCGGCAGCAGCGTTGCGGGGATTCACGAAGGTCTTGCCCTCGGTCTCCAGCGCACGACGGTTGAAGGACTCGAAGCCCGCGCGCGGCATGTAGACCTCACCGCGCACCTCGAGCCGCTGCGGCCAACCCTCGCCGAGCAACCGCAGCGGGATGCTCGCAATGGTGCGTACATTGGCCGTGATGTCCTCGCCGCTCGCTCCATCCCCGCGCGTGGCGCCGCGCACCAGCGCGCCGTCTTCGTAGAGAAGACTGAGTGCCACCCCATCGAGCTTGGGTTCGCAGCAGTACCTGATGTCGCCCTCTTCCCCCAGACGTTCGCGAACCCTGCGATCAAAGCCGCGGAACTCCTCCTCACTGAAGACGTTGTCGAGCGAGAGCATGGGAAGTTCATGGCGTACGGCGACAAATGCGGCAAGCGCTGCGCCACCGACGCGCTGCGTTGGAGAGTCGGGGTCCAGGAGATCGGGATGCGCAGCCTCGAGCTCGCGCAAACGACTCAGCAGGCGGTCGTACTCGGCATCCGCTACCGTCGGGTCATCGAGCACGTAGTAGCGGTGGTTGTGATGCCGGAGTTCCTCGCGCAGCCGCTCGGTCTCGTGACGGAGCGCTGCCAGGTCTTCAGGCATCGGCACGCTTCAGGCAGACCGGTCAGCGTCGCGACCGGGCGCGCATTGCGAAGTCGCGGATGCGCTCTCGGCAATGCTCGCCAGTTTGCTGGGTGAATACGCTGTTGCTCTCGTCACGCAGCTCGCCATCGCAGTACTTGGCCACGGCGCGCGCCGTCTCGAGCATGCAGTCGAAGGCCTCCAGCGGCTTGGCGGGAGAGCCCAGTCGCATCAGGAAACCGAGCCCCCGTGTGATGAAGCCTTCCTCCAGGGCTGTCTCGAATACTCCCTGCGCCGTGGCGTTGAATACCGTGAACTGCACCGCCCCCTCGCCCTTGGCAAGCTCGGTGCGCTGATAGACACGCTCGGCCGCAGATCTTACGTCACATTCCTTGAAGATACGGGCGAGGTCTGCGCCCAGAAAGCCGCCGTCGCCCCGACTGACGACCCGTATCAGCAAGATGCCCTGCTCTGCTCCGGCCGGTGCCGCTGGCGGGGCCGCAACGCGCGCGGGCTGGGGTGGAACCGCCTCCGGGAGCACGGCCGCAGAAACTACGCCGGGGATCGCGTCGGACGGCTCGAAGGCGCGGTGCTCGGCGACAGCTGCCGATGGCACCGGCAGTTCCTCTGCTGGCGCTGGCGCTGATACAGACACAGCTGCGGGCACAGATGCAGGAGGAAGGGCCGGCGCAGCCTCGATCCGTGGTTCCGTGCGGGCGCCAAACCGACGATTCAGCGTCGGCTTGGGCGAGGGCTCTACCGGGTCTGCCTCCCGATTGATCACGCGTGCTCCGCCGACAGGCAATTCCGACCCCGAGAAATCGACCTCGTCGCGGGCAAAGCCACCACCCGGCCCCATGGTCTTGCGCGCCATGCGTATGGGATTGCGACGGTCGCTGCGGTAGCGCCGCCACGCGTCAAGCAGCACGCCGACGATGAGCAGCGCGCCTATGACGATGAACCAGTCCTGTGAATCTAGATTCATGCTTTAACTATAGATGGTTTAGCCGCAAATACGTCCCGCCACGCCGCGCACTCAGGCGCTCTCGGCAAGGGCCACTGCCTCATCCACGTCCACGCTGACCAGCCGCGACACCCCTGGCTCCTGCATGGTGACGCCCATAAGATGCTGCGCCATTTCCATCGTGATCTTGTTGTGTGTTATCACGATGAACTGTACCTGCTCCGACATCTCTTTCACCAGCCGCGCGAAGCGGCCCACGTTCGCATCATCGAGCGGCGCATCGACCTCGTCCAGCATGCAGAAGGGCGATGGGTTCAACCGGAAGATAGAGAACACCAGCGAGATCGCCGTGAGAGCTTTCTCACCGCCGGACAGCAGGTGGATGGTAGCGTTACGTTTGCCGGGGGGACGGGCCATGATGGTCACACCCGTATCGAGCAGATCGTCGCCGGTAAGCTCGAGGTAGGCATGCCCGCCCCCGAACACCCGCGGGAACAGCTCCTGCAGACCGGCGTTCACCTTGTCGAAGGTCTCCTTGAAGCGGGTACGCGTCTCGCGATCGATCTTGCGGATGGCGTTCTCGAGCGTATCCAGCGCCTCGACCAGATCCGCGTTCTGCGCATCCAGATAGGACTTGCGCTCCGCTTGGGCGCGGTGCTCGTCGATGGCCGCGAGGTTGATCGCACCCAAGCGCTGGATCTGCCCGGCGATGCGTTCTATCTGCGCCTGCCAGGCGGATTCCTCAGCCTCCGGCGGCAAGCTCTCGAGCACGCTGGGGAGCGAGGCATCGGCACGCTGGAGCTGCTCGAGAACGCCTTCCAGCCGCACCTGCACCGCCTGCTGTGCCAGTCGCTCGCGCTCGAGACCACCACGGGCGAGCTCTGCTTCCTGCGCCGTCGCATGGCGAAGTCGCTCTGCCTCGCGCAGCTCGTGCTCGATGCCCTGCACCGCGGTCCGCGCCGACTGCAGCTCACGCTCGACTTCGAGCCGCCGTCCGAGCTGGCCCTCGAGGGTCGCCTTGCCCTCGGCAATAGGCCGCGCGGTGGCGGCAATCTGCTCGCCCAGCTGTCGGCTACGGTCTTCGAGTGTGTTGAACTGCGCGGAGATGCGGGCGATGGCCCCGCGGAGCCCCTCGACCTGCGTGCTGAGGGATTCGCGGCGCATGGCCAGGCGGTGGGAGGCCTCGCGGCCTTCGCGTGAGCGGGCGCGGGCGGCATCGAGCGCGGTACGCCCGTCCTCGCGGGCGGCCAGCAGTTCATCGCGCCGCTGGGTATCGCGGTGCATCGCATCGAGGGCCGCCTCAAGCAGGCCCCGGGCCTGGCCGAGGGCGCTGCGCTGGGATTCGTGACGCTCGCGGTACTGCTGCTGCTCACTCCTGTTGCGGCCGGCGCGCAGCTCCATCTGTTCGAGTCGGGCGCTGCAGGCGCTCAACGCCGAGCGCGCTTCGGTGTAGCGGGCCGCAGCCGCGCGCTGCTCTTGCTGGAGCCCGAGCAGGTCTTCCTCACTTTGCCGCAAGAACTCGCGGGCTTCCTCGAGCGCTCCCTGCTCGCCCGCCTCGCGCGTGCGCAGAGCCTCTATATCCCGCTCCACCTCCAGCAGTTCGGCGGCGCGTCGTATGACGCCGGCGCGCGGATCGACATCCCGGGCAACCCGCAGCCAGTCGCGACCGAGCCAGATGCCGTCACGCGTGATCACAGATTGGCCCGCGGCGAGCGTGTCACGCAGGCGCAACGCCTCATCCAGCGACGCCGCACCGAACACGCCACCGAGCAAGCCCCCAAGATCAAAGTCGGCCCGGACACGCGACAGCAGAGCTGCGCCGCTCACACCTTGGGCCGCGCCGGCGCGCGGCGCGAACAACCCCAGCGTGCCTTGGGAGAACACCTCCAGTGACGGCGCGAGAGCGCCGATATCGGCAACGCAGATGGCCTCCAGATGGCGGCCGAGCACGGTTTCGACAGCCGTATCCCAGCCCTGATCCACCGTGATCCGCTCGGCCAGGCGACGCGCACCCGAGAGCTGCTGCGCAGCAATCCATCCGCTCACCTTCTCGTCGCCCTGCCCCAGCGCTGCCTGCTGGAGTGCTGCGAGCGAGGCGTAGCGGCCACGCTGCTCCTGCAATTCTCCGCGGGTCTGGTCCAGTGCGCCGTCGCGCACGCTGATGTCATGCCGGGCAGCGTCGATGCGGGCGCGCACGGCATCAGCACGCTCCTGCCAGTCGAGGTTGATGTCCTCCAGCTGCAGGATGCGCGCCTCTCCGCTTGCGCGATCGGACTCGAGACCGGAGGTATCGAGCTCTGCCTGCTCCCGGGTGAGTTGTTCGAGGCGCTGCGCCGACTGCGTCATCGACTCTTCGAGCTGCCGTATCCGCGACTGCTGAACCCCTACTTCCTGACGCGGACCCTCGGCGCCGAGGTTAAAGGCGTCCCACTCGGTCTGCAGCCGCTGCATCGACTGCTCTGTCGCCTGCAGCGCCGCTTGCGCCGCTTGGTCGGCTCCCTCCGCAGCCTCCAGCGCGGGCAGAACCTCCTGCAGTTCCGCCGACTGACGCTCAAGCAGTCGCTCATCGCTGCGCAGATGTTCCTCGGCAGAGCGATGGCTCTGTTTGGTCTGCTCGAGATCGAGCTCGAACTGGCGGGCACGTTCGGCCTGCATCTGCACTGTCTGTTCGGTACGGGCGATTTCGGCGCCCACCGCGTAGTAGCGCTCCTGGATCGCGGACTGTATGCCCGAGAGTTCCTGATAGTGTTCCCGTGCCTTCTCCATCGAGGTTTCGATGTGGGTGTGACGGGCATTCACCTCCGCGAGCGACACCTCGCGATCGAGGATCGAGGCACCCAGTCGGCTTGCCTCGGCGTCAAGGCTCTTCCAACCCAGTGCAAGCAATTGCGACTGCAGCAGGCGCTCCTCAGTCTTCAATTCGCGGTAGCGCTCAGCGGCGCTCGCCTGTCGCTTGAGGTGCTGGAGCTGTCGCTCGAGTTCCTCGCGCAGATCGGTAAGACGCTCAAGGTTCTCGCGGGTGCGGCGGATGCGGTTCTCGGTGTCGCGCCGGCGATCTTTGTAACGGGATATTCCCGCCGCCTCCTCGATGTAAACCCTGAGGTCCTCGGGCTTGGCCTCGATCAGGCGCGAGATCATGCCCTGCTCGATGATCGCGTAGCTGCGCGGGCCAAGCCCGGTGCCGAGGAAGATGTCGGTGATGTCACGGCGACGGCAGCGCACGCCATTCAGGTAGTAGTTGGACACGCCATCACGACTCACCATCCGACGGATCGCGATCTCGGCATAGCTCGCGTACTCACCGCCCAGCGTGCCATCGGTGTTGTCGAACACAAGCTCGATGGAGGCCTGCCCGAGGGGCTTGCGCCCACTGGAGCCGTTGAAAATCACGTCAGCCATGGATTCGCCGCGCAGGTGCTTGGCGGAACCCTCGCCCAGCACCCAGCGAACGGCGTCGATGATGTTGGACTTACCGCAGCCGTTTGGCCCCACGATGGCGCACAGGTTGCTCGGGAGCTTGACGGTCGTCGGATCGACGAAGGTCTTGAAACCGGCCAGTTTTATGGTTTTCAGTCGCATCGGGGCCCTGCCAGGAGAGGTCGGCAGACCGCGCAATCGATGGCGGTGCCGAGCCCGGAAAACTAATCGCGAGTCTACCCGTTTAGACCTGCCCGGGACACCCGTACAGGGGGTTTCAAGGCATCGCCGGACCAACGCCTGTGACCACCCGGGTAGAGGGCCATCTCACCGGCCACGCTACCGGGTTCGAGCCCCCTAAGCCCGATGCTCTCCTCCCCTAACCCACGCACTTGCACAGTGAGCGGGCCGCTCTCGAGCAGAAGCCGGACTCAGGCCGCAGCCTCCGGGCTCAGGACAACACAGCGGTTTCGTCGACCGTATCGATCTGGATTTCGTCCAGGAAGCGCTCGGCATAGCGGATATACACCTTCTCGCGGACGAACAACTCGAAGATGTCGGGATCGATGTGGCCGTTGCGCCGAAAGTTGCCCAGGATCGAGAGCGCCTGCGAGAGCTTCATGCCCTTCTTGTAAGGACGGTCCGTCGCGGTCAGCGCCTCGAAGATGTCGGCGATCCCCATCATGCGCGCCTGCACCGACATCTGGTCGCGATCCAGCCCCTTGGGATAGCCCTTGCCGTCCATCCGCTCATGGTGGCCGCCGGCGTACTCCGGGACATTCAGCAAATGCCGCGGCCACGGCAGGCGCTCGAGCATCTTGACGGTGGCGACGATGTGATAGTTGATGATCTCTCGCTCGGCGGCGGTGAGGGTGCCGGCGCGAATGGTGAGGTTCTCGATCTCGTCTGCGCTCAGGAACTCCGCCGGCACACCCTCCGGGTTACGCCAACGGCGCGTTACCGCTATGTTCCGCACCCGCTGCTGGTCGCCCGGGCTCATTGCCTCGCCACCGACGTTACAGTGACGCAGGAAATCCCGCTCTGAATCGAGCTCGCGGATCTGCTCCTGATACTCGTGCAGCAGCACGGATTCATCGGCGACAGCCTCGCCCCTGGCCACGGCCAGCTGACGGCGCAGGGTC
>CAJADV010000363.1 GCA_903938575.1 uncultured Gammaproteobacteria bacterium | reverse complement strand
GGTGCCCAGAGAAATTTCAGCGCGTACGGCAACGTGCAGAATGTCAGCGCGCCGATGGCGGTGACGCTCCAACCAGCGCTGGAGGTCCATGCCTGCGCCACCGTGGTGACCAAGACGTTTGGCACTCCGCCTGCAAACCCCAGGACCAATAGCACCAACATCGTCCGGCTTCCGTAAAGCGCGGCGAATGAAGAGCGAGAAGTTGTTGCAGTGGAGGGCCGATCCGTGGCCATAACGGAAGGTTACCGATGCGCGCCACCCTGGAGTGGCAAAACGACAGGACCCCGACCGTGAGGCCGGGGTCCTGAATCAATCATGCATATCGCGCTGACTTATGAGCGACGACGGCGTCCACCGACCAAGCCAGCGACTCCCAGGAGAGCCAAGGCGCCTGGAGCTGGGGTGGTTGTTCCCACTTCGAGGTTGTCAAAGAACGCGGTTCCGGCGACGGTTCCACCGTTGCGAGTCGAATAGAAATCGGTTTCGTCAGCGGTTGCGCCAGCAGCTGCGCCGTCAACGTAGAACCCGGTGCTACCCATGAACACTTGGAATCGACCAGTGTCGGAATCCCAGGTGGTGGTCATCGTGGTCCACGTGTCAAAGACGATTGCCGTTGTGGTGGCGAAGGAGTAGTTACCAACGGTTCCGGCATTGTTGTAACTGCCAACCAAGCTCAGGATGCCGGTATTGAGCGTAATGAAGAACCCGCTCAAGATCTTGGTTCCGGTCGCGTCAAAGTTGTAGACACCGATACGACCGACGGAGGTCTGGGCGCGCGGGACGTTCATGTCCACGACTGTGTACAGGCGGGTATTGCCAGCGGCGCGCTCGACATCGAATTGTGCGGCATAGCCGGCGTTCCATGCATAGCGAGCAGACTCAGCGGCGCTGGTGCCGCTGTTCATCTGCATTGTGCCAGCGGCGGTGATCGAGGCGACCGGCGATCCGGTACCTGTTGATGGCTGCTGCGTTGTCCAACCCTGTTGGCCGTTGAGGTTGCCCACAACGTAGCCCTCGGACGCATTGAAACCAGTTGAGTAGATCACGCCAGCGGAGGCGGCGGAGGAAACGCATGCCACGGCGGTGGCAACAAAGAGGAACGACTTCATGTGTAGGGACTCCAGACAGGGAAAGGGAAAGGAAACGGGAAACAAGCAAAGCAATGTTTCAATCTGTGCGGCGCATTCGCCGAACCAGACGCCCTTTGACCAACCTCTCGTGTCACCCCAGAACAATTACATAGTGCCCCCCCTTTGAGGTGGGTCAAGCAAAGGTGCTCAGAATTTGTTAACGGGGCACGTGGGGTGCCGGCGCCATAGTCAAATAACTATGCGCATGCAGCTAAAAACCCCTTATAAATAGGGTTTTTTTCGTGCTAGTGAGTGTGAGACGCAGCCGCCCGTTTGGGCTAGGCGTGGCTGTGGACCGCCGCCGTCAGGCTGCTCAACATCATCGAGCCAAGGTCGGCGGGGCTTTCTGCCACACTCAGACCGCAGCTGCGCAGGGCATCCATCTTCGCCTGCGCGGTGTCATCCGCGCCACCGATGATGGCGCCGGCGTGACCCATGCGGCGACCCGCAGGAGCGGTGCGCCCCGCGATGAACGCCACCACTGGCTTGTGCTGCATGTTGGCTTGAATCCAACGGCCAGCTTCCACCTCATCGGTGCCGCCGATTTCGCCAATCATGATGACGCCGTCCGTGTCTTGATCGGCGGCGAACATTTCCAGAATGTCGATGAAGTTCAAACCCTTGACCGGATCGCCACCGATACCCACGCAGGTGGACTGACCGATGCCGCGTTCACTGGTCTGCCAGACCGCCTCATAGGTGAGCGTTCCGGAGCGACTGACGATGCCAACGGCCTTGCGAGAAGAAGCGTCGAGCCGGTGCGTGTGAATGTAGCCCGGCATGATGCCGATCTTGCAGCCACCTTCGTAGCGCCCGGGGGTGCCGGTCTTGCGCCCAGGGGTGATGACACCCGGGCAGTTTGGACCGCCGAGGACGGCTTCGGG
>CAJADV010000362.1 GCA_903938575.1 uncultured Gammaproteobacteria bacterium | reverse complement strand
GGGCCCCGGCACGCGCAAGAACATCGATGAATTCACCCGTACCACCGCGGGTGCGGTAGAGCAGGTGGGTGGCGCTGCCGAGGGCAAGGCGATCATCGTGATAAACCCCGCTGAGCCGCCGCTCATCATGCGCAACACCATCCACTGCCTCACCGAGGATGTCCCCGACGAGGAGGCGATCACCCGCTCGGTGCACCAGATGGTTGCCGAAGTACAGAAATACGTGCCCGGCTACACGCTGAAAAACGGCCCCGTCTTCGACGGCAAGCGCATCACGGTGTGGATGGAAGTGGCCGGACTCGGTGACTTTCTGCCGCGCTATGCCGGCAACCTCGACATCATGACCGCCGCAGCCTTGCGCACGGCCGAGATGTTTGCCGAGGAAATGGCCGGCGGGCGCCTGGTGCTGTAGGAGCACGGTGCAGCGGCGCCAGTGCCTCGGTGGGCGGCGCCAGGATGTGGTTGTCACCGGCGGCTGGTGAGCGCCGGGACGAGCGGAGTGTGCCGCGAGCGGCATTCCGCAGCCGAAACGCCGGGAGCGTTTCGGCGAGGACGCAGGTGATGCACAGGGACGTGCATCACCGGGAGCGAGCGGCGCACTCCGCTCGACCCGGCGCGACGCACCATCGGCGCGACGCACGAGTGGCGCGCAGCGATCAATGCAACAGGATCGGGATCAAACGAGTACGAGGCGAGAAGCAGATGAGCATCCAGGGCAGAAAAGTCATTCTCCACGACATGTGCCTGCGTGACGGCATGCACCCCAAGCGCCACCAGATCTCGCTCGATGAGATGCGTTCGATCGGTCGCGCGCTGGACGAGGCGGGCGTGCCGCTGATCGAAGTGACCCACGGCGACGGCCTCGGTGGGCGCTCGATCAACTATGGATTTCCCTGCAACTCCGACGAGGAGTACCTGAAGGCAGTGGTGGGCGTGGTGAAGAACGCCAAGGTCTCCGCGCTGCTGTTGCCGGGCATCGCCACGGTGGATCACCTGAAAATGGCACGTGACTGCGGCATCGGCACCATTCGCGTGGCGACCCACTGCACCGAGGCCGACGTCTCCGAGCAGCACATCGGCATGGGCCGCGAGATGGGCCTCGATACCGTGGGCTTCCTGATGATGGCCCACATGATCTCCGCCGAAGATCTGCTGGTGCAGGCGAAGCTCATGGAGAGCTTTGGCGCCAACTGTATCTACTGCACGGACTCGGCGGGCTTTATGTTGCCCGCGGACGTCACCGCGCGTATCGCGCTGTTGCGCCGCGAACTCAAGCCTGCAACGGAACTCGGTTTCCACGGCCACCACAACATGGCCATGGGCATCGCCAACTCGTTGGCCGCCATCGAGGCGGGCGCAAACCGCATCGACGGCTCGGTGGCCGGGCTCGGCGCGGGTGCCGGCAACACGCCTCTCGAGGTCTTCGTCGCGGTCCTCAACCGTATGGGTGTGGAGCATGGCGTCGATCTCTTCAAGATCATGGACGTGGCAGAGGACCTGGTCGTGCCGATGATGGATCAGCCGGTGCGCATCGATCGCGACGCGCTGATCCTCGGTTATGCGGGCGTGTATTCGAGCTTCCTGCTTTTTGCCCAGCGAGCCGCGAAAAAATACGGCGTCAGCTCGCGCGATATCCTGATCGAGATGGGCCGGCGCAAGACAGTAGGCGGGCAGGAAGACATGATCGAGGACGTCGCCCTCGACATGGCGCGCGCCAAAGGCTGAGCGCGCGGCGCCTCAGGCGCCTGCGTTGCGGCGATCTGGGCGATCGCCTACATCCCGACTTCTCCCGGACTTTCAGTCCTGCGCGCGGACGTGGCTGCGCACGAGCAGCACGCCGGCGACCACCAGCGTCATGGAGCCCGCCACGATGCCGAACAGCAGCGAGGCGCCCGCAGCACCCGTGCCCACCAGCGCGCCGGCAAAGGAGCTTGCCAGTGCGCCGATTCGCCCCACCGCCACCGCGCTGCCGACGCCGGTTGCGCGCACATCGGTGGGGTATATGTGTCCGGCCAGCAGGTAGGCGCCGATCTGCATGGAATTGAGGCACACGCCCGCAGCGGCGCAGAGCAGCAGTGCGGTGCTGTGATCGGCCAGATTGGCCTGCCCCATGAAAATCGCGATGAACACGCCGGCGCCCGCCACGGCGGCCAGCACGCTGCGCGATCCGGCAAACCGGATCAGCCAGGCGGTCGCGAGGCTGCCCACCATCCCGCCCAGGTTGAAGATGGCGAGCATCCGGTTCGCCGTGGCCGGGGCATGCCCCAGATCGGTGAGCAGCGTGGGCAGCCAGTTCATGAAGCAGAACATGCCAAAGAGATTGGCGAGGAAAATAAGCCAGATTCCCAGCGTGTCGCGTCGCAGATCCACACCCAGCAGATCGCGGAACGAGGCCTTGCGCACGGGCGGCTCGGCCAGCCACAGCGCATCGTCGGCGCCGAAGCGCGGGCCTTGTAGCAGGCGGTTCAGTGCGGCGATGGCTTCGCGCTTGCGGTTGGCGCGCAGCAGGAAGCGGGCGGACTCGGGCAGCCACAGCCACAGGGCGAGGGCGAGGGCGAGCGGCAGCACGCCACCGACCATGAACACGGATTGCCAGCCATAAGCGGGGATCAGGTGCGCGGCGAGCAGCCCACCAGCGAAGCCGCCCACCGGCACACCCACCAGCGTGGTCATCGTGAGCATGCCGCGCCAGCGCAGCGGGGCCGTCTCGACCACCAGCGCGGTCGCATTGCTGAGCGCCCCGCCCAGTCCCACGCCGGCCAGTAGTCGCAGCACCAGCAATTGAGGCACCGAGTGCGCCCAGGCGCATGCGAGCGTGGCCACACCAAAAACGAGCGCACTGCCGATCAGTGCGGGCTTGCGTCCCCAGACATCACCGCGGGGGCCGAGCAGCAGCCCGCCTGCGGCCACACCCACCATGCCGGCGGCGAAGATGGGCGCCAGATCGCCGCGCGTGATGCCCCATTCGCCGATCAGCGCCGGTGCCGCAAACGCCAGCACCTGCAGGTCGAAGCCGTCCAGTACGATTGCCGCCATCGCCAGCAAAGTGATGGCGATGTGCGTCGGGCCGAGTGCTGCGGTGTCCAGTGGCGTGCCGACCTCGAAGCGGGGATCGCCACCGTGCTCGTGCTCGCGGCTGTCGGGGGAGGGGTTCACGCGCGGTTTTCTCTCGTTTGTCCAGGTGGCGGCAGCATCGCATCGCGCACGCGCCATTGGCTAGGGACTCGCAGGAGCCTCTGGGCTCCGTGATGTTGCGGTGGTTCTGCGGCGCAGAGATCGCCGCCAGACTGCCCCCGAGGCCCGGGACTACGGCACAATGCGCGCGCCGGGAGTCAACACTCGGAAAGAGCGTCGCACGCATGATGGTAGACAACAGCTTCAGCGAACTGGTGGGTCTCATCTACGAGGGCCCGCTCGAGGCCTCGCCGTGGTCGGGATTCCTCGCCCGATTGAAGGACGTCTTAGGCGCGGTAGCCACCACGTTGGTGCTGCGTCCCTACGATACCGACCGCGTGGGCCTGATCCTCACGCAGGGTGGCTCCAGCGAGGGCATCGCGCGTTACCGGGACGGCTTTTTCATGGCTGATCCCTTCGTTGCCTTGCCGCCCGGTGAGGTCGTGGCGCTGCACGAGATCGTACCGCTCGCGGAATTCGAGCAGAGCGAGCTCTATCGTCTCTGCATGGCCCCCGGCGGGCTGTGGGACAGTCTTGGAGCGGATTTGCGTATCGATGACGCGATGGAAGCGCGGCTGCGGATTGCGCGCTCGCGCGGAGCCCGGGCATTCGGCAAACCCGAGAAGCGTTTGTGCGCCGCGCTGCTGCCCCACATCGAGCGTGCGGTGCGCATCCATACCCGTTTGCACCGGGTCGAATCCGAGCGTGCGCTCTACGCGGGCGCCGTGGAGCATCTGGCGGTGGGCGCGGTGATCCTCGATGGCAAAGGTGCCGTCACGGGCGCCAACCAACTCGCCCGGCAGTTATTCGCCCAGCACGACGGCATCTGGCTCGACGGCACTTCGTTGCGCGTCCACTCCCCGCGCGAGGCCGCCGAACTCCGACGCCTCACCACCGAGCTTCTCGCCGAGCGACGCCAGGGCCTGCCGGGCGTAGTGCAGGCGCTGCGGATCACGCGTCCCTCGGGGCGCGCGGATCTGGGATTGATCGTGCGGCCGCTGCCCTCGGATCCGGCCGTGGATGCCTCGGAGCTCCCCGGGTTGGCTGTGTTTATCAGCAACCCCGAGGAGCAGTCCGATGCCCCCGTGGCAGTGCTCGCCAAGCTTTTCAGTTTCACGCCTACCGAGGCGCAGCTCGCGCTGCGGCTGGCGAACGGAATGAACCTCGACGAGGTCGCGGCCGCGCTCGGCATGAGTCGCAATACCGCGCGCGCGCATCTGCGCTCGGTGTTCACCAAGACGGGCATCAGCCGCCAGAGCGCCCTGGTGAGGCTCATCCTGAAGAGCGTGGCATCGCTAGCCTGAACGCCGGCGTGTAGACTCCGGCTGCTCGCAAACCGCTCGCGGGAAACAACTCAAAACACGCTATGGAGATTCTCTGATGGGCAAGCTCGACGGCAAGGTGGCTCTGGTAACCGGGGCCGGGCAGGGCGTGGGACGCGGTATCGCGCTCGCGCTGGCAGCGGAGGGCGCGAAGATCGCCGTGGTCGGGCGCACCGAGGGCAAACTGCTCGATGTCTGCGCCGAGATCCGCACGCGCGGCGGCATCGCCGAAGCCATGCTCTGCGACGTGATGGTCGCCGAGGACATCGAGCGCTGCGTGCAGGCCACGCTGGCCGCCTTCGGCACTGTCGACATCCTCATCAATAACGCGCAGGTCGTGCCGCTCGGGCGGCTGCTCGACATCACCGAGCATGCCTACCAGGAAGGCATGGACTCCGGCCCGCTGGCGACGCTGCGCTTCATGCGTGCCTGTCACCCGCACATGAAGGGTGGCGGCTGCATCGTCAACATGGGCTCGTCCTCCGCGATCCGCTGGGATCCCATCGGCTACGGGGCCTACGCCGCCGCCAAGGAAGCCATCCGCGCCCTCACCCGTGCGGCGGCCTGCGAGTGGGGCGTCGACGGCATCCGCGTGAACTGCGTGCTGCCGCTCGCCATGTCGCCGGCCATGGACGGCTGGATTGCCTCGCGACCCGAGGAGTCCTCCGAATTCTTCAAGACCATACCGCTGGGCTACGTGGGCGACTGCGAAAAAGACATCGGCCGCGCGGTGGTGTTCCTCTGCACGGACGACTCGCGCTACCTGACGGGTCACTCCATGCCGCTCGACGGCGGCCAGGCATTCATGCGCTGAGACTTGCCTTGCGGCAGCCCTTCGGGGCCGGGACGCAGACACGCGGTGAATGCGTCCTTGCCCGCTATCTGACACACCGCGGAGTGATCAATCGTGGACATCTGGACCGCAGTCCAAGCCCTGGTGCTGGGACTTGTCGAGGGGCTCACCGAGTTCCTGCCAATCTCCAGCACCGGACACCAGATCATCGCCGCGGACCTGCTGGGCTTTGCCGGTGCCCGTGCGCAGGCTTTCAACATCATCATCCAGTTTGGCGCCGTTCTCGCGGTGGTGTGGGAGTACCGTGCGCGGATCGTGGCACTGCTGCTTGGTTTGCCGCGTGAGCCTGCGGCGCAGCGTTTCACAGTCAGCCTGCTGCTTGCCTTCCTGCCGGCCGCCGTGGCTGGCGTGTTGTTCTCTGATCTGATTCACACCTGGCTCTTCAACCCGCTCACGGTGGCCTCGGCGCTGGTTCTGGGAGGTTTCGTGATGCTGTGGGCCGAGCGGCGTCCGCACGCAGTGACGGCGGAAACCATCGAGAGCCTGCGCTGGACGCATGCGCTTGCCGTGGGCTGCGCGCAGTGTCTTGCCCTGGTGCCTGGCACCTCCCGGGCCGCAGCGACGATCATCGGCGGACTGCTCGCAGGGCTTTCCAGGCGTGCGGCC
Organism: uncultured Gammaproteobacteria bacterium; assembly: GCA_903938575.1. Classification (GTDB taxonomy): domain Bacteria; phylum Pseudomonadota; class Gammaproteobacteria; order Pseudomonadales; family UBA5518; genus UBA5518. The sequence continues at coordinate 187 of CAJADV010000362.1, read as the reverse complement.
ACCGAGTTCTCGTTCTGGCTCGCGATGCCCACCATGGCAGGCGCCGCGGTGTACTCGGGGTGGAAATACCGCGAGCTCCTCGTGGCGGCGGATCTTCCGGTTATCGCACTGGGTTTCCTCACCGCCTTCGTGGTGGCGAGGCTCACGGTGCGCGCGTTACTCGCCTTCATTGCCGCGCACTCCTCCG
>CAJADV010000361.1 GCA_903938575.1 uncultured Gammaproteobacteria bacterium | reverse complement strand
GATGCTGTGGAAGAGCTACTCGATTCCGCAGGAGCCGCGCGAGACGGGCAAGAAGAACGGCATCGGCATTCCCATCGTGGGCCCCGCGGGTGCACCGGTCTGGAACTCTCCCACCATCGATGCGAAACGCCGCCTGCTCTACGTGGGCACCGGCGAGTCCTACACATCGCCGGCCGCCGACACCAGCGATTCCGTGCTCGCCTTCGCGCTCGACACAGGCAAGCTCGTGTGGAGCCGACAACTGCTCGCGGGCGATGCCTGGAACATGAGCTGCTTCATCGGCTCGAGCGTGAACTGCCCCGAGCAGAACGGCCCTGACCTCGACATCGGCGCGCCACCCATTCTGGTCAGTCTGGTCAACGGCAAGGACGTGCTCGTGGTCGGCCAGAAGAGCGGCGTGGTGCATGCCCTCGACCCGCAGGCGAAGGGCGCGGTGCTCTGGCAGCGCAAGATCGGGCACGGCGGCTATGCCGGCGGTGTGCACTGGGGCATGGCGGTTGCGGGCGAGACCGTATTCGCACCCAACGCAGACACCTATTTCGGCGGCCCTACAGACACACCGCGGTTTCCGGGCCTCTTCGCGCTCGACGTGGCGACCGGCGCGCAGAAATGGTTCACCCCCGCCGTAGATGGCTGCAAGCCCGAACACAAACCCGCCTGCGATCCGGGCTTCTCGGCGCCCGCCACGGCGGTACCGGGGCTGGTCTTCGCGGGGGCCTTCGACGGGCAGTTGCGCGCCTTCGACAGCCAATCGGGCAAGGTCTTGTGGACCTATGCAACCAACCGTGAATTCACGTCTGTCTCGGGCCGCAAGGCTCACGGCGGATCCATCGAATCCGCAGGGCCCGTGGTGGCCAACGGATATGTTCTGGTGAACTCGGGGTATCTGTTCGGATCGAGAATGCCCGGCAATGTACTGCTCGCCTTCAGCGCCGAGCCGGGGCAAGGCAACACCGTCGAGGGGTCGAAGTAGTCGTGGCAAAGATACTGGCAATCACCATCCCCAAGTGGGGCATCGAGATGGAGCGTGGCACCATCTCCGAATGGCGCGTGGCGCCGGGCGAGAGCGTCGCCAAGGGCGACCCGCTCGTCGACATCGAGACCGACAAGATCGTGAACAGCTTCGAGGCCACCGAGCCCGGAATGCTGGTCCGGATCATTGCCCAGGAGGGCGATGAACTGAAGGTCGGCACCCTGATCGGCGTGATGGCGACGGGGCCGGTGACAGACGCGGAGGTCGATGCGTTCATCGCCGCGGCGGCGGCACGCGCTGCCCCTGCGCCAGCGGCTCCCGCAGCGGCGGCCACACGCTCAGCCAATGGCCCTGCGGCTGCCCCCGTAGCCGCTGCTGCTGCATCGCCAGCAGTCACAGGCGCAAACACCCGCGTCACCCCTGCCCTGCGCAGGAAGGCCGAGCGGCTGGGCATCGACATCAGGACGGTTCCGGCCACCGGGCTTTACAGCAGGATCCTCCGCGATGACGTCGAGCGGGCCGCTGCACAGCGCGCAGGCTCGGGGGCCGTACGCAACCTCTCTGGCTCGCAGAAGGTCATCGCCGAGCGCATGGTGATGGCGAAGCAGACGATCCCGCACTTCCACCTGCACCGCGATTGCCCCATGGACGCCGCGCTCGCGGGGCTCGCGCAACTGCGTGAGAGCGGCCAGGTCGGGATCACCGTCAATCACCTGCTGCTGCAGGCCGTGGCGCGCGCGCTGGGCAAACACCCGGCGCTCAACCTGAACGTGCGCGGCGGCAGCGTCGAGACGCTCAATTCGATAGACGTGGCGCTGGCGGTGGATACCGGCGAGACGCTGCTCACCCCGGTGATCCGCGATATCGGCGAGGCCACACTGGCCCAGATCGCAGAGGCGGCGGGCGCTGCAGTGCAGCGGTGCAAATCCGGCAAACTCGCGGCCTCCGATCTGCAGGGCGGCGCGATCACGGTGTCGAACCTCGGCATGCTGGGCGTGACCAGTTTCACGGCCATCATCAACCCGCCGCAGGTCATGATCCTCGCGGTCGGTGGCGTGCAGGAGCGCGTGGTGCTGCGTGATGGCGGCGTGGCGGTAGAGCGCTTCTGCGCCCTCACGCTCGCCTGCGATCACCGGGTGATCAACGGCGCGGCTGGAGCACGCTTCCTGGGCGACATCTGCAGCGCGTTGCAGTCATAAGGAGCGCGGTTGCCGCAAGACGTGGCGGCCGCGCAGCGCAGCAGGGGCCGCCGAAAGCCCTTTTATGATGTGACGATGATCTGCCCGTGCTTTGCAGCCAGCGCGATCAGCTGCGCGCGGTCGGGGCTCTCCCAGGTGACGCCCTTGTCGAAGTCGGTGAACATCCTCGCGGCATTGCCCGCCGAGGTGATCGTGAGCATCGCACAGCCGCCTTTGCCGAAGCGGAACCAGTGGATGGTCCCGCCCGGCACGTGAACCAGGGTGCCGGGCACGGCAACGGTTTCGACGCCAGCGATACCGCAGTGCAGCTCGCCTTCGAGCACATAGAAAGTCTCGTCCCAGGGGTGGAAGTGCGGACCGGGGCCCTTGCCCTCCTCACCACGCTGGTGAAAGAACTCATTGCCACCTGTGTCGGTGTCAGCGGCCAGCACAGAGATGAAGAAGCCACCCACACTGAGCGGTGCAGCGCGTTCGGTCTCGGGAACTATCATCGGCGTTGGCATCGTGTTGCCTCGGAGCTGGGCTGCGGGGATTGGCGCATCGGAGTGTCGGCCAGATCCGCCCGAAGCTCAACCGTCCGGCCATAACGAGGAATTGCGTGCATGCCCGCCCGAGCGACATCGATGAGCCCCAGCGCGCCCTGCCCCTGCGGCACCGGCAAAGTGCATGCATCCTGCTGCGGACCGCTGCACCAGGGCGCACCTGCCGCGACGGCAGAAGCCCTGATGCGCAGCCGCTACAGTGCGTATGTACTGCAGCTCGCGGATTATCTGATCGCCACGTGGCATCCATCCACCCGGCCAGCAACGCTCGAACTGGACACGCCGCGCTGGCTGGGGCTGCAGGTGAAACGGCACGAGGCCAGCGGCGATACCGCGACCGTGGAATTCGTGGCGCGCTACAAGGTGGGCGGCAAAGCCGGACGCCTGCAGGAGTGCAGCCGCTTCGTGCGCGAAGACGGACGCTGGTACTACCTCGACGGGGAATTCACCGGGCCATGAGCTCTGACCGTATGATGAACCCGAGCTCCACGCGGAGCCGCAACCTCAACCCGGGACCGGACGACGGAGGCCACTGAACATGGGTTTGCTGGACGGAAAAATCGCCTTGGTCACCGGTGGTGCCGACGGGATCGGCGCGGCCACGGTGCGGCGCCTGGCGGCCGAAGGCGCCACGGTGGTGGTGACCGACATCAACGGTGATGGCGCGACGCAGCTGGCTGCGGCAGTGGGCGGATTGGGCATCTGCCATGACGCCGGCTCGGAGTCCGGGTGGGAGCAGGTGATGAACCAGGTTCGCGAGACCTACGGGCGCCTCGACGTCCTGGTGAACAACGCGGGCGTGGGCGGCGGTGGCGCCGGCGACATCGAAGGCCAGCCGCTCGCGGATTTCCACAAGGTGATGCGGGTCTGCCTCGACAGCACCTTCATCGGCTGCAAGCTCGCCATCGGTCTCATGAAGCATCACGGCGGATCGATCATCAACGTGTCCTCGGTACTCGGCATCCGGGCGGCCGGCTTCGAGACCGCCTACTCCACGGCCAAGGGCGGCGTGCGCCTGCTCACCAAGTCCGTGGCCCAGCACTGCGCACGGTCGGGCTACGGGATCCGCGTGAACTCCGTACATCCCGGCTACGTCCTCACCAACCAGGTGCAGACGTGGATCGACGCGCAGGAAAACAGCCAGGCCGTGCTCGAGGGCCTGCTCGCCCAGCACCCCATCGGCTACCTGGGCACCCCCGCAGACATCGCCAACGGCATCCTCTTCCTCGCCTGCGACCAGTCGCGCTTCATGACCGGCTCCGAGCTGGTGATGGACGGCGGCTACCTCCTCTGACACCACCGGCACACGAACACCATGGATCTCGTCGTTTTTGATCTGGACGGCACGCTGCTGGACCGCGACTCAGCGGTATCGGCACGCACTGCTGAGACGCTACGCCTGCTGGCCGACCGGGGCATCGCCTACACCGTCGCCACGGGCCGCATGCTGCACGGCTCGCGCGACGTACTGGCCGGCCACGGCTTCGATCTGCCGCAGATCTTCAAGAACGGCGTGATGGTCTGGAACCCGCTGGCGCAGGACTACAGCCACCTGAGCCTGCTCGCGCCGGACGAAATCCGGCATGTGATGGATGCCGTGACAGCCCAGCAGGTCACGCCGTTTGTCTTTACGCTCGAAGCGGGCAACCAACACGCGGTCTACCACGCACCCGTGCAGAACGCAGTAGAGGAGCGGCTGCTCAACTATTACATCAAGCACCCGTCCATCATCATCCGGCCCGTGAGCGAGCTGCCGGCTGCGGCCACCATCACCAATATCAGTGCCATCGGCCCCCACCCACTGGTCGCGGAGATCGAGCGCATCGTGACGCACGAGGAGCATCTGGTGGCCTTCGCGGGATCGGCGATGGAAGGCGAGCACCTCGCGTGGATCGACATCCACCACAGCGACGCCAGCAAGGGCAACGCCGTGCGCAGGCTCCGCGAGCAGCTGGGTGCCACCCGCGTGATCTGCTTCGGCGACAGCGACAACGACCTGAGCATGTTCGCCATGGCTGACGAGTGCTATGCCCCCGACAATGCGCGGGCCGCAATCAAGGCCGCCGCCACAGCGGTGATCGGGCATCACCACGCAGACGGCATCGCGGACTTCCTGCGGGAGAGGTTCAGTCTCTAGAAGGCGCACGTGTTGGTGCCTGCAACACCGCAGGATATACTTCCTCTCACCACGTATATCCAAGGGTCCTGCCATGAAACTCGCGAAATGGGGCAACAGCCTCGCTGTCCGCCTTCCTTCGTCCGTGGTGGAGGCTCTGGATCTGAAGAACGGCGACGACATCGAGATCGAGGTCGTCGGCGCACGGCAATTGGAGGTGAAGCGGACTGAAGACAGCCGTCAGGTGCTCGAGCGGCTGAAGAAATTCCGTGGTCGCCTGCCTCCCGATTTCCGTTTCGACAGACTGGACGCCAATGCCCGCTGAGCATTTCGTCGATACCAACGTGCTGGTCTACCTGTTGTCGGGAGATGAGCAGAAGGCAGACATCTCGGCGCGACTGCTGCGCAGGAACGCGGTGGTCAGCGTGCAGGTCCTGAACGAGTTGGCCAACGTGGCGCGCCGCAAATGCGGGCTGGAATGGACCGAACTGCATGAGTTCCTGAGGGGGATCCGCCGCCTGTGCCGCGTGGTGCCGCTCACATCAGACATCCACGAAGACGGGCTGATGCTTGCGCAGAGGTACCAGTTGTCGATCTACGACGCACTGATCGTCGCGGCCGCGGTACAAGCCGGCTGCAAGACCCTCTACAGCGAAGACCTGCAGAGCGGCATGCAATTCGGTGCGTTGCGCGTGCTCAATCCTTACAAGGCATGAGGCTCGGGTCGTGGGGTGCCGGATTCACGCCTTCATCGGCCAGTAATCCGGGTGCTGCGGAGTGGCCGCCCCGATCTTGTGCAGCGCGCCCATGTCGCCGTCGAGGCCCACTTCCCTGATCGAGGTGCCGGCCAGCAGGACGTACTTGCGACGCGCGATGCCCCAGGTGCCGCCGCGCTTCTCGACGCGGTCCAGGTAGTAGCCCATGAAGAGCGGCAGCTCGGCGCCGTCGCTGCCCGCCTCGGTTTGCGCGCCGATGGCGATGCCGTAGCTCATGACGTCGGCGGCATCACCGTCGAGGTCGATCGTGACCTGCGCCCCCATATGCCAGCGCCGCCCGGTCGAACGCTCGATCTGCATGACCACGGGCTTGAACTCCTTCCCGGTGCCTTTGAAAAAGCCGTAGTCGATGTGCGCGTCGTCGAAGAACACCCCGTCGAGCTGTGTGTCATCGAGCCAGTCGAGCGCGCGGGAATACCGCGCCAGCAGATCGCGTATCGCCTCGCGCGCGCGCAATTCGGCGACTTCCCGTTCCAGTTTTCCGAGCCGGGCAGACAGCTCCTCGACCATATCACTCATGCCGATGTTCTCCTGATGGGTGCTCAATACCAGAGCAAAGCATGACGCCGATCAATCGACTGTGTCACCGGGGGCAGTTACAGGCAATGGCATGCATTAGTCGGCACGAAGGAAAGGGGATTATCATCTCGTCCCACAAGCCATTGCCGAGGTTCCCCATCATGCGCATGCCAGCATTCTTTACCGCCACTGCACTCGCCCTCACGCTCGGCGGCTGCGCCAACATGGATCAAACGCAGAAGGACACCGCCAAGGGCGCGGGCATAGGGGCCGGCG
>CAJADV010000360.1 GCA_903938575.1 uncultured Gammaproteobacteria bacterium | reverse complement strand
TCCAGCCTTGCGATGTAGATCACCCGATAAGTTCCTGCCGGATATATATGGACAAGGCTGCACTGGACTCAAGACCCCTCCACCACCCCCACCAACCAATCCTGCAACGCCGACACATCCCCACTCTCGATCAGCGAGAGGCACACCAGCACCGCGCGCTTTGAGGGGATAACGATAATCGCCTGCTCCTGATGCCCCCGCGCCATGAAGGTATCGGACGGGAACTGGCGCTTCGCGGTGGGCACGCCCTCGGGATCAGAGAACGACAGCCACCACTGCGCGCCGTAGCGTCCTTTTGAACCCGCGGTAGGCCGCCGCGCGCGCTCCACCCAGCCCTCGGGCAGAATGCGCTGGCCGTTCCACACACCGTCGTGCAGATAGAGCAGCCCGAATCGCGCGTAATCCCGCGCCTTCATGAAGATGAGCGAGGAGCCAATCAAGGTGCCTGCCGCGTCGAATTCCAGCACCGCGTTGCGGATGCCGATGGGCGCGAGCAGTTCGCGCTGCACGAAACCGCGGTAACTCTTCTCGGTGCCGCCGGACAGATCGCGGATCACACGCGAGACGATATTGGTGGTGCCCGAGGAGTAATCCCAGAACGTGCCCGGCGGGTGGAGCAGAGGGCGCGAGGCAGCGTAGGCGCCCATGTCCCGCGCGCCGTCGCCGAAGAGCATGCGGATGGCATCGGAGTTCTGCAGGTCCGAGTAGTCCTCGTTGAAGGCGAGGCCGGTGGACATGCGCAGCGCGTCATCGAGTGTGATGGCGCGACGCGGGTCTGCCGGGTCTTGCTGCCACTCGGGCACGGGCAGCGGGCTCGTGGGCGTGATGCGCCCTTCGCGCACCATCACGCCGGCCAGCGCCTGGACCATGCTCTTGCCCATCGACCAGGAGATGAACTTGCTCTCCGGCCCGAAACCCTCCCGGTAACGCTCGGCGCGGATGCGCCCGTCCTGCACCAGCAGCACCGCGCGCACGCCCGAGAGCACCGGGCCTGCGTCGGGCGCGAAGGCGGTGTCGATATGCGCTTCGAGCTCGGCGTCACGCAATGCGACGTCCCATTCCGCGCCGGGGAATTCACCGGCGTGCGCGCCGAACGACCCGACAATCGCCAGCAGCGCGAGGATCAGTCTTGCAACTGGCATCCGCGCCCCTCCTGGTAGCGGGCCTCACCCTTCAGCCACAGCGCGCTCGCGCTGACTTTCTGCGACACCGGATCCACGTTCACGTCCAGCCATCGGGTCTCGGCCGGCAGGTCCGCGAGACAGGCGGGCAAAGCACGCCCGCTCACGAACACGCAGGAGCAACTCATACGCGCCACGAAACGCAGCGCGTTACTGACGGGCTGCTCGACGCGCTCGCAGCCGCCCAGCAACAAGCAGAGCGCAAGGGCTACGGCTACGGGGCGTTTCACGGCAGCACGCCCTCGATATCTGCGCCCGAATCAGGCACCCCTGCCCGCCGGGCGACCGCAGCCGTAGCTTGCGCGAGACGCGCTCCCGGTCGACGCGCGCCCGCACCCGTGGGCAGCAGACCCCGCATCTCGGCGAGCGGCACCACGCGGGCGCGGCGATTGCGCATCAGGTGGCTCACGAGCAGCTTGTAGGTATCCATGTCGAAGGCCGCACCACGCGCGAACACATCCTGCTGCAGCAGTTCGGACTCGTTGCGGAACGTGCCCAGATAGCACCAGCGATCCACCACGTGCACGTCCTCGGGGTAACCCGAAGGCGCGGCCTCCCGGATAGCAACCGGCCCGTCCCAAGGCCAGCTGACGAGCTTCAGGCGCCCCAGTGCGTCGGCCAAACGAGCAGCGTGCTTCAGTGGTAACTCATGGCCGGCGCAGGCACCGGCGCACTTGCCCACCTGCGAGCGAAAGCACGCGCCTGTGCCTTTCTCGAGCCCGAGCAGGCGCGGACAGAGCCGGTGCTCGTCGGCGAGTTCAAGGAGCGCTTTCTTTGCCGCGGATTTGCTGCGGAACAATCCGTACAGGTGGTGGAGCCCGCCCTCGGCAACCTCCGGACCCGAGACGATCTCCGGTGCGCTTTCGTGATTGCCCTCCCAGCGGATGCTGGAGAGCGCGGCGTGGCGCCGCAACCGGCGGTTGTAGACCGGCACCAGGTCTTTCACCAGTTGCGACTCGCGCAGCAGCGCACCGAGTTCGCCAGCGGTCTCGTGCCACTCGATGCGCGCCGTCTGCTGCGCGATCTGCATCTCGCGCGAGCTGCTGTGGTCGGCGGAGAAGTGCGACAGCACACGGGTGCGCAGATTGATGCTCTTGCCGACGTAGAGCGGGGCGTCGCGCTCATCGAAGAAGAGATAGACGCCAGGGGTATCCGGGATGGCATCGAGCACATCTGCGCCAATGCGCGCGGGCAGCGAGGACAGTCGGGTCAACGCGGCGATGTGTTCGGCAAGCACTGTTTCGCCGAGCGCGCTTGCCATCTTGAGAACAAACTCGCAGGTGGCCTCCGCATCGCCCATGGCGCGGTGGCGCGCACCGCAGCCAAGCTTGTGACGGGCGATAAGGGCGTCGAGGTTGTGGCGCGGCTCCTCGGGGTGGAGCCGCCGGGAAAGCTTGACCGTGCAGAGCACCGGGCCCCGGAACGCAAGCCCCGCACGCTTCAGGGCGTTGCGCAGGAAACCGTGGTCGAAGCGGGCGTTGTGCGCCACGAAGGTCACGCCTTCCAGGCGTTCGCGGATGTCCTCGGCCAGTGACTCGATACCGGGCTGCCCGCGGACCATCTGGTTGTTGATGCCGGTGAGCGCCTGAATGGACTCGGGGATGGGCACGCCGGGATCCACCAGCCGTTGCCAGCGCTCGGTGATCTGGCCGTCGCACACGCTGACGATGGCGACCTCGGTGATGCGGTCGTGCACCGGGTTACAGCCAGTGGTTTCGAGATCGACGAAGGCGTAGGAGCCGCGAAGCATCGGTAGTGGCACCGGATCTTTGAACTGGTTATTTGTACAGGAATGATGGCATGCCTGCAGCGAGCCGGGCAATGGCCGGGAAAGGTGTGATCCAAGCGCCTCGGTCTCGCTGTACCATGGTCCTCGATCACGCCGGCACCAAGGAGATTCCTATGACCAGCATCTACGACTTCAGCTGCAAAACCGCCACGGGAGAGGAACAATCACTTGCCTCCTTCAAGGGCAAGGTCATGCTGATTGTGAACACCGCCAGCAAATGCGGCTTCACGCCGCAGTTCGAGGGGCTCGAGGCGCTGCATGAAACCCACGCAGCACAGGGACTCGCGGTGCTCGGCTTCCCCTGCAACCAGTTCGGCGGCCAGGACCCGGGCAGCGACGCCGAGATCCTCGGCTTCTGCCAGTCACGCTACAGCGTCAAGTTCCCGATGTTCTCCAGGATTGAAGTAAACGGAAAAGACGCCCATCCGCTCTATCAGTTTCTGAAAGAGCAGGCGCCGGGCCTGCTGGGCTCCGAGGCCATCAAATGGAATTTCACGAAATTCCTGATCGCCCGCGATGGCGCCGTGCTAGAGCGCTTCGCGCCCACCTCCACGCCGCAGGACATCCAGAAGAAGATTCTGCCGCTCCTGTAGCGGCGGGCTATGTGCGCGATCGGAGCGCGGTCGCGCGCATGGCGCGCTCCTACAGCAGAAACGCTAAATCGCAACCGGTAGGAGCGGGCCATGCCCGCGATCGCAGCGCTGTCGCGCGCATGGCGCGCTCCTACAGAAGAAGCGCTAAATCGCAACCGGTAGGAGCG
>CAJADV010000359.1 GCA_903938575.1 uncultured Gammaproteobacteria bacterium | reverse complement strand
GCCTCGCGCGCGCGCAATTCGACGACTTCCCGTTCCAGCCTTTCAAGCCGGGCCGACAGTTCTGCCATGGTCTCGCTCATACCGATGTTCTCCTGATGGGTGCTCATTACCGGGGCAAAGCATGACGCCGATCGATCAGCTGTGTCACCCGGGGTTGATCCGGGCAATGGCATGCATTGGCCGGCACGCAGGAAACGGGACTATCATCTCGTCTCATAATCCATTCCAGAGGTACCCCATCATGCGTCTGACAGCATTCTTTAGCGCCACTGCACTCGCACTCACTCTTGGCGGCTGCGCCAACATGGATCAAACGCAGAAGGACACCGCCAAGGGCGCGGGCATAGGGGCCGGCGCCGGTGCCGTGCTCGGTGCCATCGTAGGCGGCTCGCGCGAGAGCGCGGCCAAGGGTGCGGCTATCGGCGCCGTGGGCGGGATCATTGCGGGCAACGTCTGGTCGCACAAAATGCAGCGCCAGAAGCAGCAAATGGAAGCGGCCACGGCCGGCACCGGCGTGACCGTCTCGCAAACGGCTGATAACCGCCTGAAGCTCGAAATCCCCAGCGACATCTCTTTTGCCACCGGCTCCTACGCGATCCAGCCGAACTTCCGCTCGGTGCTGGATCAGTTCGCCCACAGCCTGCAGGAAAACCCTGACACCCGCATCACGATCATCGGCCATACCGACAGCTCGGGCGGCGATGCCATCAATAATCCGCTGTCGGTCAATCGCGCCTCCAGCACCCGCGATTATCTCTCCTCGCGGGGCGTGAGCATTGGCCGGATGAGCATCGATGGCCGCGGTGCGCGAGAGCCGATTGCAGGCAATGAGACACCCGAAGGCCGCGCCCGCAACCGCCGCGTCGAGATTTTCGTGGCAGAGTCCCAGCGCTAGTCTTTCTGATACCGCGCGTCATGCCCCGGGCTCCAAGGAGCCCGGGGCGATGCCGGCGGGTGACTCACTTCACGTAGGTGATGAACGCGCCTTCGGTATCGGCGTTCTCGACATGGAGTTCCATGTCCGCGAAGCGCCAGCCCTTGGCTTCCATCTTCGCGTGGCTCTCGTTGACCTTTTCCGTCATCGTCGATGCGCCATGCGCTGACACATAGACAGTCACGACGTTATTCGCGGTTACTTTTTCTTTGTCCTTGGCAAGCGCAGGCAGCGCCACGAGCGCCGACGCAAGAACCGAGGCGGCCAGTACTTTGGTTGCGGTTAGCTTCATCAGGATCTCCAAAGGTTTGTGCTGGTTACACGCCGTTCCCGGCGCGGCAGAGAAATCAGCGCAAGGAAAAGCGCGGCCCATCACCGATATCACCCGCGCAGATGCGGTCGATCTCGGCAAGCTCCGCAGCATCGAGCTTCCACTGCATGCCCGTGATATTCACGTCCAGCTGATCGGCGCGGCTCGCACCCGCGATCACCGAACTCACCACGCGCTGCGCCAGCAGCCACGCTACCGCCAACTCCCCCACCGTGCGACCGCGTGCCTGCGCAAAGGCCTCGAAATGCTCGAGCTTGCTCCAGTTGGCATCCGTGGTGATCTGGTAGTAGGCCATCGGCTTGGTGGCGAGCAGGGAGTCCGCCGGGTACGGCTCGCCGCGCTTGTATTTGCCGGTGAGGAATCCACCCGCGAGCGGGCCCCACGGAATGATGCCGAGTCCGTGCGCCTCGCAGGCGGGCAGGTGGTCGTTTTCGATATCGCGCTGCAGCATGTTGTAGAGCGGCTGCGAGGTGGCGAAGCCGATCAGGTTGTGGTGGCGCGCCGTCCACATGGCCTCCGAGACCTGCCATGCCGCGTAATTGCTGCAGCCCGTGTAGCGCACCTTGCCCGAGCGCACGAGCTCGTCGAGTGCGCGCATGGTTTCTTCAGGCGGAGTGGACGGATCGGGGAAATGGATCTGGTAGAGGTCGATGTAATCGGTGCCGAGGCGCTTCAGGCTCGCCTCCACCGCGCGGATCACATTGTGCCGCGAGCCACCACGGGCGTTCGGACGCTGATCCACCGGCGCCCCTGAGGGACCACCGCCCATCGGCCAGCCGAACTTGGTGGCAATCACCAGATCATCGCGCTTGCCCTTGATGGCGCGCCCCACGAACTCCTCCGATCGTCCCATGTCGTAGACATCGGCGGTGTCGATGAAGGTGATGCCGAGATCGAGCGCGCGATCGATCACCGCGCGCGAGGCGGACTCGTCGTGCAGCCAGCCAAAGTAATGCGTGCCCAGGCCGATAGCCGAGACCTTGAGGCCCGAGCGGCCCAGATTGCGATAGTCCACGTGCATTCTCCCGGGGTGTGATGGCGTTAGCGATTCAGATGGTTTCTTCCAGCGCCTGGTAGATCACCGCGCCTTCGGTATCGCGCGGCACCGGCCAGCCCGCCAGGTGGCAGATGGTAGGCACCATGTCGATGCACCAGACATTGCGCTCGATCTGCACGCCCTTGCGGATCCCGGGGCCGCTGAAAGCCAGCAGCCCGCGCAGCGACCCGCCCTGGTAATCCGCGGTGGGCAGGAAAGGCCCGTGCTGCGAGCCGTGGTCGTGCTTCAGCGCATACACCACATCGCCCGCCTGCTCGCCGTAGATGTTCAGGAAACGCGCGTCTTCCTTGCGCAGCGCGAAGAGCACGGGCTTGCGGCCGGACACCGGGTCCACGTAATCGGTGAGCGCCGTGATGATCGCCTCCTGCGCCTGCCGGTATTCAGCGCCCTCGGCCACGATGCCATCGGGATCACGACCCTTCTGGTTGATGTGTATCCAGCACACCGGACGCGAGATCGCGCGCGTCTGCGACCAGTCGACTTTGCCTGCGGCGTCGCGCACCAGCAGGCCTGCCTTCTGCAGGATGGCGTTGGTATCAATGCCCGCATGGCCGGCGGGTTTGGCGCCGTGGTCGGAGATCAACACCTGCAGCGTTTCGCTCTCGTCGATGCCGGCGATCAGATCCGCAGCGAGTCGGTCGCAGGCCTGGTAGATCCCGAGTTCGATCTCCTCGTGACGGCGGCGCTCCTCGGGGTCTTTGGCGAGCGTGGGATCGAGCACCTCGGAGAGCGAGTGCCAGGACGTGTCAGGCAGGTGATAGCGCATGAAGAACAGGTCCCAGGGCTCGCTCTTCATCAGCTGCGTGCAGGCATCGGCGTACCACTGCCGCTGCATCTCGATGGCCTCG
>CAJADV010000358.1 GCA_903938575.1 uncultured Gammaproteobacteria bacterium | reverse complement strand
TGCCGTGATCGTCGCAACCATGGACCAACTTGGCCTGAACGTGCATGGCGCGCGCGTGCACTCCTCGGCCGATGGCCATGCACTCGACAGCTTTTTCGTGCTGGAACACGACGGCACGCCCGTGCACCGCAGCGCATCGCGCAGCGAAGAGGTGCAGCACACGCTGGCCGGCAATCTGCGTCGCGAGAACCTGCTCGAACTGGTGCAGCGTCACACGCCGCGTGCGCTCAAGCATTTCAGTATCCCTACCCAGACGCGCCTCGCGGCGGATCCGGCCCACAACTGCTCGATCCTCGAGGTGATGACCCCGGATCGCTCGGGGCTGCTGGCGCGCATCGGCCGCGTGTTCCTCGCCAATGCGATACGCGTGAGCGATGCGCGCATCACCACCCTTGGCGAGCGGGTCGAGGACGTGTTCTTCATCACTGATTCCGCAGGCCGACCCATCACCGACGAGGACGCCGCACAGCGCCTGCAGCAGGAGATCCGCTCGGCGCTGGACGACGGCGGCGAACGGCGCCACGAGGAGCGCTCGCGCTCGGCCCGATGAATCCCGATCTGCAGCGCCTGCACCCCTACCCTTTCGAGCGACTCAGCGCGCTCCTCGCCGGGATCGAGCCGCCAGCCGGAGTACCCGGCATAGCGCTCCACATCGGCGAACCGCGCCACGCGGCCCCGGCACTTGCACTGGACGCGCTCTGGCAGCACCGCGACGGCTACTCGAAATACCCCAAAACGGCCGGTGAACCCTGGTTCCGCGAGGCCGCGGCCGGATGGCTGTGCCGACGCTACGGACTGGCCACCGGGGAGCTGCGCGCGAGCGACGGCGTGCTCCCCGTGAACGGCAGCCGCGAAGCCTTGTTCGCATTTACCCAATGCGTGGTCGCGCGCGGGCTTCCGGGGACTGCGGTGCGCGTGGCGATGCCCAATCCCTTCTATCAGATCTACGAAGGCTCCGCGCTGCTCGCCGGCGCGGAGCCCCTGTTCCTGCCCGAGCTGCGCGAGCGCCCCGGCATCAGCGATATCGCCGCGCTTGATGATCGGGACTGGCAGGGCTGCCAGATGCTGATCGTCTGCTCGCCGGGAAACCCCTCGGGAGCGGTACTCGAACTGGACGACTGGGCGGATCTGTTCGCGCTGGCCGATCGCCACGATCTGGTGATTGCCTCAGACGAGTGCTACTCGGAGCTCTACCCAGACGAGTCGACGCCGCCGCTCGGCGTGCTCGGCGCCTGCCGTGCGCTCGGGCGCGCCGGGTTCAGGCGTTGCGTGGCCTTCCACAGCCTGTCGAAGCGCTCCAGCCTGCCGGGGCTGCGCTCCGGGCTGGTCTCGGGCGACCCCGCGCTGCTCAGGGACTTCCTGCTCTACCGCACCTACCACGGCTCGGCGATGCCACTGCCGCACCAGCACGCGAGCGCTGCTGCCTGGAGCGACGAGACCCACGTCATCGCCAACCGTGAACTCTATCGCCGCAAGTTCGAGGCCGTGCTCGCGGAGCTCGATGGCTGCCTCGAGGTCTCGCAGCCCGCCGGCGGCTTTTACCTGTGGCCGCGCGTGCACGGGGACGACACAGCATTCACCCGCGAACTGCTGCGCAGCGAGGGCGTGTCCGTGCTGCCCGGGAGTTTCCTCGGCCGTGACGGGCCGCGCGGCAACCCTGGCGCGGGGCGCGTGCGCATCGCGCTGGTGGGCGAGTTTGAGGAGAGCGTCGAGGCCGCACGCCGCATCCGCCGCTTCGTCACCACGCGCTGGAGCACCCTGCGTGGCACAGCGGGCCCGGCATCCCGGCGCGCTGCAGAGCCATTCTGTTAAGCTCGCGGCACATCGAGACACAGGACAGCGCTCACCGTGCTGATCGTCTACGGCATACCCAACTGCGACACCGTCAAGGCAGCTTGCAAGTGGCTCAAGGGCCGCGGCATCGCCTTCGAATTGCACGATATCCGTAAGGACCATCTCGACGCGCGCACTCTCGAGAGCTGGCTCGAAGCCATCGGCAGGGACCGCCTGATCAACAAGTCGAGTGCCACCTGGCGCACCCTGGACAGCGCCGGGCGTGAGCAGGTAGAGCGCGGCAACCCGGTCCCCGTGATCATCGCCAATCCCACGCTGATGCGCCGCCCGGTGCTGGTGGGCGAGGCACTGCTGCACGTGGGCTTCAATGCGCAGGACTACGAGCGCCTGTTCGCCTCCACCTGAGATCGCACCATGTCACAGCCGCTCTTAGCCTTTGGCCTGGGCACCGGAACCCGCAGCGCAGCCGGCGCCTGGCTGGAAGTCCTCTTCCCGCAACCCCTGCGCAATCCCTCGCCCGCGATCACCGCTGTGCTAGACGCCTGGAACGACGGTGCCGGGTTGACCGAGCCCACCGAGGCCTCGCTGCTCGCACTCGCCGAGGCACTCGAGCGTGCGGGCGAGACAGCGCAGGCCACCCTCGCGCGCAGCCTGCAGGGCTACGCGGAACGCGCGGTGGTGGTGGCAATACGCGAGGAACAGCCCCTGCACAACGTGCCGGAGGCCTATCTCAAGCTGCAGCTCCTGTCGCATCGCCTGTGCCGGCCACACGAGCAGAACCTCGATGGACTCTTCGCCGTGCTGCCCAACGTCGCCTGGACCAGCGAGGGCGCCATCGCCGTCCCCGAACTGCCGACCCGCGCCCTCGCCGCACGCATGGCCGGCCGCACGTTGTGCGTCCATGCCGTCGACAAGTTCCCGCGCATGGTCGACTACGTGGTGCCCGCCGGCGTTCGCATCGCCGACGGCTCGCGCGTGCGACTCGGCGCATACCTTGGCGAAGGCACTACGGTGATGCACGAGGGCTTCGTCAATTTCAACGCAGGAACCGAAGGCCCCGGCATGATCGAGGGCCGCATCTCGGCGGGCGTATTCGTGGGCGCAGGCTCTGATCTCGGCGGTGGCTGCTCCACGATGGGCACGCTCTCGGGCGGCAACAAGGCGCGCATCGCGGTGGGTCGCAACTGCCTGATCGGCGCCAACGCGGGGATCGGCATCTCGCTGGGCGATCGCTGCACCGTGGAGGCCGGCCTTTACGTAACAGCCGGTTCGCGCGTGAGCCTGCTTGACGAATCCGGCACGCTGGTGCGGGTGCTGCGGGCACGCGAACTCTCCGGTGACTCAGACCTGCTGTTCCGCCGTAATTCGCAGACCGGGGCCATCGAGTGCCTGTCAAACCGCTCGGCCATCGCCCTGAACGCCGCGCTGCACGTGAACAGCTGATGCCTGCAATCGACGCCTCGCCCACCCTCGCACTCGCCACAGAACTGATACGTCGCCCCTCCGTGACACCGGCTGATGCCGGTTGCCAGGCGCTACTGGCCGATCGCCTGGCCGCGCTCGGCTTTGCGATCCATCACCTGCGCTTCGGCGAGGTCGATAATCTCTGGGCCGTGCGGGGCGAGCAGGGACCGCTGTTCGTTTTTGCCGGTCACACCGATGTGGTGCCTCCGGGTCCTGTGGAGCGCTGGGAGAGCCCGCCCTTCGAGCCGCAGCTGCGCGACGGAATGCTGCACGGACGCGGCGCCGCGGACATGAAAGGAAGTCTCGCCGCCATGGTCACAGCTTGCGAACGCCTGCTCGCGCGGCACTCGCCGGCGGGGCGGATCGCTTTCCTGCTCACCAGCGACGAGGAAGGCCCGGCGATCGATGGCACCGTGCGCGTAATGCAGTGGCTCGCCGCGCGCGGCGAGAGCATCGACTGGTGTGTGGTCGGCGAGCCCTCGGCCACGCGAAGCGCAGGCGATCTGATCCGCGTCGGGCGACGTGGCTCACTGAGCGGCAGGCTTCGGGTGCGCGGTATACAGGGGCACGTGGCTTATCCCGAGCGGGCACTGAACCCGATCCACGCCGCCGCACCCGCGCTGGCGGAACTGGCCGCCATTACCTGGGATGCCGGCGATACCGACTTTCCTCCCACCAGCTTCCAGGTCTCGAACATCCACGCCGGCACTGGCGCGAACAACGTGATACCCGGCGAGTTGGTGGCGGATTTCAATTTGCGCTTCGGCACGGCCTCGAGCGTGCCCGGCCTGCAGCAGCGTATCGAGTCGCTGTTGTCGCGACACGGCCTGGACTGGAGCATCGACTGGACGCTGGGCGCCGCGCCCTTCCGCACCGCAGACGGCGCACTGCGCGAGGCGGCAATCGCGGCGATCCGCGCACGGCTTGGCATCGAGCCCGAGCTCTCGACCGGCGGCGGCACCTCCGATGGCCGCTTTATCGCCGCCTCGGGCGCGCAGGTCATCGAACTGGGCCCCTGCAACGCCACCATCCACCAGGTCGATGAGACGGTTGAGGCCGCTGACCTCGACCGGCTCAGCCTGCTCTACGAGGACATCCTCGCGCGGCTCCTGCCCGCCTGAGACGCCGGCGTTCAGGCGATACGGCGCAGCGCGTGCACATCAAAGCGCGTCGAGCGGCCCTGCAGACTGAAATCCGGCTGACGCCCTTCGAGCGGCGGCGCGCCCACCGGACGCTTCACCACCACGCGGTGCCGTGCCACCGCCAGCGCCACCTCGAGCAGGCCCGGCGCATCGGCATCGCCGCCCACCAACTGCTGGAATAACACCATCTCCTTGCGTACAGCGGCACTCTTGGCGCGCCCGGGAAACATCGGATCGATCAGCACCACATCGGGGGCTTCCAGCGCCGCAGCGGCGAGTAATACCGCCGCATCACCAGCGAGCAAGCGCAACCGCGGCAGGAACTGCAAGACCTCGGGCGCAGCACTCGCAGCGGCACGGCAAAGACCATCCTCGAGTAGCGCGGCGACCACCGGGTGACGCTCGATCATGGTGACCTCACAGCCGAGCGCGGCCAGCACCGCGCTGTCACGTCCCCACCCCGCCGTCGCATCGACGACCTGCAACCGGCGCGGTGCCGGCAAACCCACCGCACGCGCCAGGTCCTCGCGTCGAGGACCGATTCCGCGCAAGCGGTGCAGCAGCGTGGCAGAGGAAAAATCCACCGCCACCGGGGATGGTCCGCCACGCCCGGTAAGGGCGAGGGCAAGGCCTGCTGCGCTAACCAACAAGACGCCGGTGCAAGGCAGCAGCCGCCAGTCAGACTCGCGGGCATCGAACAGCGGCAGGGACAGGCGCTGCGCAAGTGCTTCGGCGCGGGGCCAGGCGGCGGCGTCGGTACCGGCGACGCCGAAGGAAAGATCCGCGTCGGGCGCGCTCACAGACCGCGACACCCGGTCGCCCTGCGCTGCGGGCAGGCGGTGTCAGGGGCGCGGACAACAGCGGGGATAGTCCTCAGGAGCAAACCGTGCATGAGCGCTCCGCGCAGGGTAATGGTGTCTGCAAAGCAGAGCGCCGCGCATCGGCGCCGGCTTGGCGCGGATATACTAGCGCCGCCCCGCCATCTATTCACTGAACGGTACCGACACTGCCCATGCGCAATAACCACGTGTACCTGCTGCTCGCCACGCTTATCACGCTGCTCGCAGGCTGCAAGGGCTATTCCTACACGGTGAACGACCGTGAGGTGTTCGCCCCGCCGCGTCTCTTTGCCGACTACAGCCTGCCCGACCGCGCCCTGCAGGATTGCGTGCAGCAGGCGATCCAGGACCAATCGATCACGCAGGCCGCCGATCTCAAGGACCTGAACTGCTCCAAGGCGGGCATCGCGGATGTCTCGGGTCTGGGCGCCTTCCCGGAACTGCGCCGTCTGGGTCTGGATGGCAACGCCATCGCGTCGGTGGCAGCGCTAGGCGCACTGAAGCACCTCGAACTCCTGCAATTGCGCGACAACCGTATTCCCGGTTTCGATGCCGCACTCTGCGGCAAGCCCGGACGCAAGCTCGCACTGGCGGGCAACGAGGCGTTCCGCTGCGAGGATCTGGAGCGGCTGCGTGCATGCGGCGTGGAACTTGTAGACGCGCCGGCGCACTGCGCCAACTGAGCGCAGCGCTCAACCCCTGAGGCGGCGCAGGCCCAGCAGTCGCGACAGCGGAAAGCCCGCGATGTTCACCGCGTCGCTCTGATTGCCGCCGAGCAGCGCGATGCGGCTGCCAGAGTGACTGCTGTAGAGCCCCACGTGGCCGGGGGCATCACGCACCGTGGCGTCCGGTTGCCCACGGCCAGGCGCGCGCAGCACCGCGATATCCCAACCCGGACGCGCCTCCTGCAATGAGACGGGCTCACCCACCGCGAGCCACGAGCGCGCCAGCAGGCTGCGCGAGCGCGGCACACCCGCGAGCCACGCGACGTAATTCAGGAACGCCGAGCACCAAGGCACGTGATCGCCCTCGGGCCAGGGCTGATCGAGACGGAGCATAGCCAGAATATCGGGGTGCGAGGCCAGCCCGGGCGCCTCACGCAGCCCGATGAATCGTGAGCCGATCGCCAAGGCATCGAGAGGCGCCTCAGGCGCCTTGCTCGCGCGCATCTCAGTCACAGTACTCGCGCTCCCGCGCTCGGGCCTGATCGAGACGCTGGGCAACTTCGTCGGGCGTGTAACTCTGGAAACTGCCATCTTCGCGGCGGTAACGGGTGGCGGGCGCGCTCTCCAGGCTCTGCACGATCTCACGCGCCGTGGCGCAACTACGCGCACGCTCGGCGCCCAGAGCCGCCGCAGACGCAGCCTCGCGCTCGCGTGCGTCGGACTGTTCGTGGGCGGTTTTTTCCTCGCCCTGCCAGCGCTTTGCGGCGGCATCGGCCACAGCGGGATCTCCGCGGTGGTAACGCAGCGTCTCCTTGCTGGCCTGCTGCCCGGGGGGCGGTGTGGCGCTGAAATGAACTACGCCCGCGGCATCAGTCCAGGTGTAGATTTCCTCCGCTTGCAGCGGCAGGGCGCAGCAGAGCAGAAGTGCGAGGACGGTCACTCGGTACATCACACGACCTCCATTAGCCAGTCCCAGGAACAGTAACCTCCACGATGGGCCGGGCGCCAGTAAGGCTGCGCAGCGGGACCACATCCGGGCTCTCGCCAACAACCACTCTCGCCTGCAGCCAGTGGCCACCATCGGGCGAGCGCAGCACCACCCCGAGCCCGCCGGGGCTGCGCAAGCGGAACTGTCGCGCCATGCCATCAAAAGAGGTCTCAAGAGGCGCACGCATCGCATCCAGTGAGTCCAGCACGGCGGCGAGATCAAAGTCGGCGGCAACCTCGAACTCCTCGGCCTCGCCATAGCGCGGGCAGATCCAGGCATCGAGCTGCAGGAGCCGGCGCAGCACCGGCTCGAGTGCGGGCCTGCCGCTCGCCCGCAACCAGCGCAAAGCCAATGGCTCCAGCACCGACTGCAAACGATGCCGATCACCGAGCAGCGACAGGTAAATGGTCGCGCGCGACTCATAGACCTGCAGACGGTCACGGGTATCGATCCCGGCAAGCTCCTGCGCAAAGGCATCGAGCGCCGCGGCGGCCAGCGCGCGCATCAGCCCGCCCACGCCGGGCACGCCCTGCAGCGCCAGCCAGCGCAGGCTGCGGGAGAGCACATGGCCACTCACCAGCAACTGATGCGCCGTGACCAGGAAATACCCCTCGGCGCCCTCCTCCACCCCGAAGCTGAGGCTGCCCACCACGTACTCACCGCGGGCCTTGCCGTAACCGGCCACGGGCTGCGTCTGCAGTTGGAGCTCCTCGCGGCGCTGGAAGAATTCGGTTCCGGGCAGCAGCGTGTAGCCGAAGATGTTGATGTCCGGGAACACCGCCAAAAGGCGGCCGAGATTGGCCTCGAAGCTCTCGAGATCATCCCCCGGCAGCCCCCAGATGAGCTCGGCCGACACCGGCACGCCTGCCTCGGCCATGCGCCGGGCGATCGGCTCGTATTCGTTCGCCGCCATGTTCTCGCGGTGACACAGCTCGAGCGCACGCGGGGTGAGCGTCTGCAGCGCAAGCTGGTAGAACGGCAGCAGTCCGTGCGTATTCAGCATCAGCACGATTTCCTGCACGCGCGGGCTGTGTTTCTTCGACCATGAGGTGGCAAAGCTGCGCGGCAGTCCGTAGCGTTCCTTCAGCTCGCAGACGATGCGCGCTTTCTCGAGGTCGTCCTTCAGCGCACCAAAGTTGGAGTCGGCGAGCCAGATATTGGGTATGCCCGCCTTGACGATCAGCTCCCAGTCGTGGCGTAGCCGCTCCAGCGGAAAAGACACCATCTTGGTACCGATGGCACCCGTTCCCCACTCGCAGAACGCGCAGCGAAACGGGCAACCGCGCGTGGTCTCGTAGCTCACTGCATCGTAGAGCGGGCGACCCTCGGCGTCGCAGAGCTCGACCACCTCGAAGGGCGAGGGTAATTCCTCAAGGCGCAGCTGGCGTGCGCGCGACCCACTCTGGCGCAGAGTGCCATCCGCATCGACCCAGGCGATGCCGGCAACCTCCGCCCAGCGCGAGCGCGGGGTATCGAGGAGTTGCTGGAAGGTGAGTTCTCCCTCCCCCAGCGCCACCACGTCGATGCCCTCGGTGCCCAGCCAGTCGGCGGCCTGCTGCACATGCGGCCCGCCGGCTACCACCACCACACCCGGACAGCGCGAGCGGATCTCGCGGGCAAGCCACGCAAACTCCGCGGCGTTCCAGGTGTAGACGCTGAGGCCGGCGATAGGAGGAAACTCGGGGTCAGAATCCATGCAGCTGAGCGCCTGCAGTTCCGCGTCAGCCCACGCAGTGACCTGCGCGGCATCGCGGAAATGCACCTGCCTGAACGCCGTCTGCGCACCGCGCGCGCCGTGATGCCGATACCACGCCATAAGAGCACCCGTGGTCGTGGGCGCAGCGTGAAATCCCTCCGAGTCCAGGCTGAACAACCAGACGGCGCGCGCGGCAGTCACGACGGAAGCTTCGCCGACAAGGGCATGTCTGCCCGCACGAAGAGCCACAGCACCGAACTCAGCAGCGCGAAGCCCGCTGCGCCGCCCAGCGTGGGAACCCAACCCAGAGCCTGATTCACTGCGAGCCACGGCACCAGCGGCCCGACGATGAACCCGGCCACATTGGCGCCGGTGTTCATGATGCCGGTGCCGGAGCCGGCATGCGCCGGCGCAAGGAATGTCTGCGCCTCCCAGAAAGCCGCCTCGGTGAATTGGGTCGACGCGAAACACAAGGACATCAAAGCAACCGCAAGGTAGGCGTTATCGACATGAAGGCCAACAATCAGAAACACCGCCGTGGCCGCCATGCCGCAGGCGCCCGGAATGCGGCACCCGAGCCGTGGCCCCAGACGCGCACACAGCACATCACAGGTCCAGCCCCCCAGCACGGCCGCGAAGCATCCGGTAAGCCACGGCAACGCCGCCAGCCAGCCGCCGTTCTCCAGCAGCGAGAATCCACGCACCTTCACCAGGTAGTGCAGGAACCACGTGAAGAAGAGATAAAACACCACGTTCATCGAGAAATAGGCGAGCGCGAGCAGCAGCGTGTCGCGGTTGCCCAGCAGCCTTAACCACGCGCCCTTTTCCTCGGCGGGCACGCCATCGAGCGCCTCCCGACCGGCGCGGATCAGCGCGAGTTCGGCCGGAGCAACACCGGGATGCACGGCAGGGTCGTCGGTCGCGTA
Source organism: uncultured Gammaproteobacteria bacterium (assembly GCA_903938575.1). Taxonomy (GTDB): domain Bacteria; phylum Pseudomonadota; class Gammaproteobacteria; order Pseudomonadales; family UBA5518; genus UBA5518. The sequence continues at coordinate 514 of CAJADV010000358.1, read as the reverse complement.
CCACCACCACCACAGGAAAAGCAGCACGCCGAAGGGAATGTAAATGTAAAACGCGCTCTGCCAGCCCCAGGCGATCATCGCCGCGGCCACCAGTGGCTGCGTGGCGGCCGCGCCCAGCGTGAGCCCGGCACTCGACAGCGAGGTCGGCAGCCCCCAGTGCCCGACCGGGAACCATGCCGCGATCGCGACGGCCTGCACCGGAAAAATCGGCGCATGCACCAGACCGACAAGAAATCGGACAACCAGCAACACGCCGATCACCGCGGCCACCGAACCGGCAAAAAATCCCGGCAGGAAACCCGTTGCAACAGAGGTGAGCAGCCACATCACGCCGAGTATCGCCAGCACCCGGCGCGCCCCGAAGCGCTCACCCAGCATGCCACCGGGCAACTGGCCAATCGCGTAACCGAGCGGGAAGGCGGCGTAGATCCAGCCCATCTGGACTTCATCGATGCCGAGTGCCGGCATCATGAACTGCCCCGCCACCTGGATGTCCTGGCGCAGCGCGTAGGAG
>CAJADV010000357.1 GCA_903938575.1 uncultured Gammaproteobacteria bacterium | reverse complement strand
GTGCTGGAAACGCACGACGAGACGCGGGCCCTCGAGATGCTCACGCGCCTGGCGGTGAAAGAAGCCCTGCCGCTCTTCAACTGGTCGGCTACCGAGGGTCTGCAGCAACTCGGTTTTGGTGTGGGCATGCCGGAGCCGGCGGAGGATCTTGCCGATGCCGAGGCCATGCTGGCGGGCATCAGGAAGCGGCGTGATGCGGGGCTATACGTGCTCTGCGACCTGCACCCCTGGCTGAAGGAGCCACGGGTGGTGCGCCTGCTGAAGGATGTGGCGCTGCGCTATCGCGAGGTGGGCCACACGGTGGTGCTGCTCAGTCATCGGGTGGAGATCCCGCCGGAGCTGACGCGGCTCACGGCGCGGGTTGCGCTCAGCCTGCCCGGCGAGGAAGAGATCATGGCCATCGTTCGCGAGGAGGCGCGAAACTGGCAGGAGGCCAACGGCGGGGGCAAGGTGAAGACCGATTCGCGCACCCTGACGCAGCTTATGCGCAGCCTGCGCGGGCTCACACACGCCGACTGCCGTCGCCTGATCCGCAGCGCCATTTTCGATGACGGCAGCATCGCCGATTCCGACATCCCAGAGATGAATCGCGCCAAGTTCGAGTTGATGAACCTCGAGGGCGTGCTCAGTTTCGAGTACCGCACCGAGGCCTTTGCCAACGTGGCCGGCATGAAGAATCTGCGTGCCTGGCTCGACAAGCGGCGTGAAGTCGCCACCGGCGGTGCGGCTGCGCGCGGGCTCGATGCGCCCAAGGGCGTGCTGCTGCTGGGTGTGCAGGGTGCCGGCAAGAGCCTCACGGCGCGCGCCGTGGCGGGTGCCTGGGGCATGCCTTTGCTGCGGCTCGATATGGCGGTGCTCTATAACAAGTTCATTGGCGAGACCGAGCGCAATCTGCGCGAATCGCTGCGCTCGGCCGAGTTGATGGCGCCCTGCGTGCTCTGGATGGACGAGATCGAGAAAGGACTCGCCGGCGGCGACAGCGACGAGGGTACCTCGCGCCGGGTGCTCGGCAGTCTGCTCACCTGGATGGCCGAACAGCGTGCCGGTGTGTTCATCGTGGCCACCGCCAACGACGTCGCCTCGCTGCCGCCGGAGTTGCTGCGTAAGGGCCGTTTCGATGAGATCTTCTTCGTCGATCTACCCGACGAAGACACGCGAGCCGAGATTTTCCGCATACACTTACGGCGCCGCGGCATCGAGCCCGCCGGCATCGACGTCGCCACTCTGGCCCAGCATGCCGAGGGCTACTCGGGCGCCGAGATCGAGCAGGTGGTGGTGAGTGCGCTTTACCGTGCCGCCGCCGAGAAAACCGCGCTGGACAGTGCGCATCTCGTGGCCGAAATCCGCGCCACGGTGCCGCTGTCGGTGACCATGGCCGAAAAAGTGGCAGACCTGCGGACCTGGGCCGAGGGTCGCACCGTACCTGCCAACTGAACTCTGACAATCCAGGACATCGCCATGCAGGCCCACGCCCATCACGAACCCCACGCGCTCAGCGCCCCGCAGAAGATGTACCTGTGGCTCGCCATGGTCTTTGTCGCCTCGCTGCTGGTGGCGGACATCGTGGGCGTCAAACTCTTCCGCATTCCGTTGCCGTTCACGGTGTTTGGCTTTGATGCCATCGAGCACACCTGCGGGATGATCACCTTCCCCATCACATTCCTGCTCACGGATCTCGTGAACGAGTACTACGGCCCGCGCGCGGCGCGCCGGCTGACCTACATCGGCTTTGCCGCTGCGACCTATGTTTTCATCATCCTCAACATCGCCCAGGCGCTGCCCTACCTGGACGCGCCCTACAACGTGAGCCCTGCTGCGTTCAACTCGATCTTCGGCTCCGCGAAGATCATGTACGTGGCCTCGCTCAGCGCATACCTGGTCGGGCAGATGAGCGACATCGCGATCTTCGGCATGCTGAAACGCGCCACCGGGGATCGTCTGATCTGGCTGCGGGCTACCGGCAGCACCGTGATCTCGCAGTTCATCGACTCGTTTATCGTGAGCTATCTGGCTTTCAGCCTCGGACGCGAGATTTTTCCCGATCCCTCCAGTCCGGCCGCGCCGATCGCGGCGATTCCCGCCATCGCCGTTACAGGCTATGCCCTGAAGTTCGTGCTGGCGATTGCGGTGACCCCGCTGATCTACCTCGGCCGTCATCTGATGCGCCGCTATGTCATCACGCACCCGGGCTGAGGCGGGCAGAAAATTTAATTGGGGTCAGACCCCATTTACGCGATAAATGGGGTCTGACCCCAATTAAATTTGGCCCGATTGAATTCGATCGCGACCACATCCGGAGGAGCGAGCCGTGCTGAGCCTGCAGGAACTGTCAGACCGCGCCGAGATCGGGGATCTGTTGGTGCGCGAGGCGAGCGCGATGGACCGGCGTGACTGGGCTGCGTGGGAGGCGGTGTTCACGCCGGATGCCTTTATCGACTACAGCGCCAACGACGGTGCGCGGGGCAATCCGGCCGAGGTCGGGGCGTGGCTCGCCGCGGTGTTGGGGCGTTTTCACGCCTGCCAGCACCTGTCGTCGAATTACGAGATCAACCTGGACGGCGATCGGGCGACGGTGCGCAGCATGCAGTACATCGGCGTGAAGATGGACGCGAGCGACGGGCCACGCGTGGTGTTTTCGGGGATCTGGTTTCGCGATTCGCTGGAGCGCGGCCCCACGGGTTGGCGTATCGCCGGGCGCGTTGAGGATCTCGCGTGGCGGCATAATTTTCCGGGGGATTTCAGGCCGCCGCAGGCCTGAGGACTTGGTAGGGCCGGCATGGACGGATCGCGGGCATGGCCCGCTCCTACTGGCGGAACGCGGGCATGGACGGATCGCGGGCATGGCCCGCTACTGGCGGAACGCGGGCATGGACGGATCGCGGGCATGGCCCGCTCCTACTGGCGGAACGCGGGCATGGTCGGGTCGCGGGCATGGCCCGCTCCTACTGGCGGAACGCGGGCATGGTCGGGGCTCGGGCATGGACGGATCGCGGGCATGGCCTGCTACATGGGTGTTGAGCACGCCCAGAGCCCTCAGCCAGCGTCTTCCTGCTCGCGCCGCACCGCGCGGTAGCCGATATCCCGACGGTAGAAACCACCCGCCCAACTGATCGTCGCACAGCGCCTGTAGGCGCGTGACTGCGCCTCGGCCACGCTCGCGCCCAGTGCGGTCACGCAGAGCACACGCCCGCCGCTGGTGACGACCTTGCCGTCCGCGAGCGCGGTGCCCGCATGGAAGGTCTTGCAGTCCTCGCCGTCGGGCAGGTCGAGCCCCTCGATTACCGTGCCCTTGGCGTAGGCCTCGGGGTAGCCTCCCGCGGCTATCACCACGCCCAAGGCGGGGCGCGGATCCCACGCGGCCTCTACGGTGTCGAGTTGTCCGTCGATGGCGGCGTCGCAGAGCGCGGTGATGTCGGAGAGCAGCCG
>CAJADV010000356.1 GCA_903938575.1 uncultured Gammaproteobacteria bacterium | reverse complement strand
TTCAAGGCGGCAGCCCAATTCAATTTCGGGCGTGCATTCCCCGAAGGCTTTGTGTTTTCCCCTGACGGGAAGTATCTGTACGGAAGCGCCTATTACACGGGCGTTTCGAATATCTACCGCTTTGAGCTGGACACGGGGGATATGCAGGCGGTGACCAATGCCGAGACCGGATTCTTCCGCCCCATTCCGCAGGCAGATGGTTCACTGATCGTTTTCGAGTACACGGGTACGGGCTTCATACCTACCCGGCTGGGGAGCCCGCAACCATTACAGGATCTCGGGACGATCACTTTTCTCGGCAATGAACTGGTGAAAAAGCATCCCGTGCTGGCCACCTGGGGTGTGGGGGATCCCGCCAAGGTGGATCTGGAACCCCAGGTAAAGAGCCGTTCCGACTACGTTCCCTGGCGAAGACTCGAGCATGAGTCTTCTTATGCGGTGCTCGAGGGCTACAAGGAAAAGGCTGCGCTGGGTTACAGCTTCAACTGGAGCGACCCGATCCTCCTCGACACGGCGAAGCTGGACCTCAGTTATTCCGCTGATAGCGCGGTGGAGAAAGACGAGAGACTGCATATCGACGCGCAGTACACACACATGGACTGGGGGTTCCGTTACTGGCACAACGACGCCAACTTCTATGATCTTTTCGGCCCTACCGAGCGCAGCCGCAAGGGTGATGCGTTCATCGTGAGTTACAACCATTCATTGGTTTACGATCCACCGCGCCAGCTCGACTTCAGCGCCGACGTCGCCTATTACAAGGGCCTCGATACGCTACCCAGCAACCAAAACGCGCAGGCAGTCATCGATGAATTGTGGTCGGGAAATTTCGGGTGGAACTACTCTCACACCGATCGATCCCAAGGTGCCTCCGAGGACGAAAAAGGCCTGCGCTGGGAGCTGCGCTCCGAGATCGATTACGCGAACTCCACCGCGTATCCCAAGCTGCATGCCGGGCTTGATCTCGGCTTTGCCTTGCCCATAAAACACGCCTCGGTCTGGCTCTACAGCGCCGCTGGCGCCGCCGACGGCAACCGCAGCGAGGCACTTACCAATTTCTATTTCGGCGGTTTCGGCAACAACTACGTCGACGATAACGTGGTCAAGCGTTACCGGAGTTACGACAGCCTTCCCGGTTTCGAGATCGGCGAGATCAGCGCACGGCAATTTGCCAGGGCGGTGGTAGAAGTGAACGCGCCGCCGCTGCGATTTGCGGAGGTCGGCACGCCAGGGTTTTATCTCGGTGAGATCCGGTCCTCGGTTTTTGCCGGCAGCTTGTGGGCCGAGCCGGGGACCTCGCTCGATAGCACCTACTCCACGGTGGGCGCGCAGTTCGATCTCTCGTTCACCGCGCTGCACCGCCTGCCCATGACGCTGTCGGTGGGCTACGCGCAGGGCTTTGCCTCTGGCGGCGACAGCTCCGGTGAGTTCATGCTGTCGCTCAAGATTCTTTGAGAAGGGCTCCTGCATGGGCGCAGCCGCATCACAAGCCCTGAGTATTGCGGTGGCCATCCTGCCGGTGCTCGCCCTGCTCGCGCTGCTGAAATTCCTCGACAGCTTCAAGCTGGTCCGGTTTTCCGTGATCCTGCAGATGATCGCCGCGGGTGGCTGTGTGGGGCTGCTCGCCTATGTGATCAACGGCCAGGTGCTGGCAGCCACGGCCATGGAGTTGCGGACCTACTCGCGCTACGTCGCGCCAATTGTCGAGGAACTGCTCAAGGCCTCGGTGCTTGTCTACCTCTTCAGCAGACACCGGGTAGGGTTTCTGGTTGATGCTGCCATTCTCGGTTTTGCCGTGGGTGCGGGTTTTGCGGTGATAGAAAACAGCTATTTCCTGTTCAACGCCCAACTGAACCTTGGCGTGTGGATCGTGCGCGGTTTCGGGACGGCGGTGATGCACGGTGGCGTGACGGCCATTTTTGGCATCCTGACCATGGCGGCCATCGAGCGGCGCGAGGCGCTGACGCCCATGACCTGCCTGCGAGGCCTTGTGGTGGCGGCCCTGATCCACTCGGCCTACAACCATGTGTTCTTCTCGCCCGTGCTTTCCGCGCTCGGCATCTTCCTGCTGATGCCTCCCTTCATGATCTGGGTGTTCTCCCGCAGCAACGAGACGCTGACCGGCTGGATGGAACTCGATTTCGAGGCCGATGTGGACTTGCTGCAGCAGCTGAATTCCCACGAGTTCCGCGGCACCCATGTGGGCCAGTACCTGAAGACGCTCGGTGAGCGCTTCGACGGCCTGACGCTCGCCGACATGCTCTGTTACCTGCGGATCTATACGGAGCTTTCGCTGCGCGCCAAGGGCGCGATGATGATGCGGGAGCTTGATGTCGTGACTCCTCCCGACCCCGAGCTGGCCGGGATGTTCGCCGAGATGCGGCATCTGGAAAAAAGCGTCGGCAGGATCGCGTTGCTTGCTCTGGCGCCTCTGGTGAATACCAACCGGCGGGATCGCTGGCATCTGGGACAGCTGGAGTCTGAGCTCGGCGGTACCTGAGGCTTGCGTGCTCAGTCGCGGCTCTGCAAGAGCTCCGCAAGCTTGCGGCGGGCGCTGAAGAGGCGCGATTTCACGGTTTCTTCGTGGATCTGCAGGATCTCGGCGATCTCGGCGTAGTTCAGGTCCGAGAAATGCCGCAAAACGATCACCGAGCGCGCGTCTTCTTTGAGTTGCTGTAGCGCCTGATGGAGCCTTGCCGCCTCACTCGCCTGCCCTAGAGCTTCTTCGGGACCCGGGCCCATCGGCTCGGCGGCCTGCGCGTCCGCTGTGTAGCCCTGCCGGCGCGAGGCGTTCAGGGCCTCGTTGATGGTGATGCGGTAGATCCAGCTGAAGAATTTCTGGTTGGCGTCGTAGAGGTGGAGCTTCTCGAAGGCCTTGATGAACGCGTTCTGGACCGTGTCGGCGGCGTCGTCCGGGTTGCGCTGCATCCGCAGGGCAACATTGAACAGCGCCCGTTGGTACTTGCGCGCCAACAGGTCCAGCGCCTGACGATCGCCGTTCCGGCAGCGAGCTACCAGTTCGGTGTCTTCAGTAGTGTCGTCTCGCCCCGAATCAGTCATCAGCCCTCTGGAGCTCCCCTTTTTTTTGAGTCGCCGAGTCTCCAATCTCTGATACTACATAGCATGATCAGGCTTGCGAAAGGCGCTGGTCAGTGCCCGGCGAACTCACCAAGCCAGAAAGTACCAATTCCGAGCCCCTCGAGGCGCCGGCTGCCGCCCAGATCGGGCAGATTGATGGCCGCCACGCACTCGACGATGCGCCCGCCCAGATCGCGCACCAGTCCTGCCGCGGCCTCTGCGGTGCCCCCGGTGGCGATCAGGTCATCCACCAGCAGCACGCTCTCGCCGGCGGTGATGGCATCGACGTGGAT
>CAJADV010000355.1 GCA_903938575.1 uncultured Gammaproteobacteria bacterium | reverse complement strand
GGCCATGCCCGCGAACAACCACGCCGGCAGCCCCGCATCACGCGCATGGCGCGCTCCTACAACTGCGATCAGGCCATGCCCGCAACCCACGTTCTCGATCGGGCAATGGCCAAACCACGCAGCATGCCGAAGCGCAAACATGAAACTCGCGGAAAGTGCGTTCGAGCGAGCCGTGAGCGGGGAGCGGTTTGCGGCGCGCCTATATGTCCGGGATCGCCGGGAGCGATCCCGGACATGTCGGTAGGCGCGGTACAGGGATGTACCCAGCGCCGGTAGCCGCGAACCGCTCGCGGGCGCTGCAATTTCTAGACCCCTCGGGAACACCGAAAACGGGCCGCGTCCGCTCCAGCTTCAGGCGTGCCGTCACTGCTGCTGGAGACGCGGTTTCCGGAGTCTCAGTTGAAAACCGGTTTCCGCTTCTCGATAAAGGCCATCACCGCTTCGCGATGCTCGGGCGTCTTGTGGGCGAGCGCCTGGTAGCCGGCGGATAGCTCGAGCAGCGAGTCGAGCCGCAGATGCTCGCCTTCGCGCTGCAGCTTCTTGGTGAGGCGCAGCGTGGGGCCAGGATTGGCGGCGATTCGGTCGGCGAGTTCGCGGGCCGCGCCAAGGAGCTGTTCGGGCGGTACCACGCGCGAGACCAAGCCGCAGGCAAGTGCCTCCTGCGCGCTGATGGCCTCGCCGGTGAAGGCCATCTCGGCGGCTCGCGAGCGGCCGACTATGCGTGGCAGGAGCCAGGCGCCACCGTCGCCCGGAATGAGGCCAACCTTGATGAAACTCTCGGCAAATGTGGCGCTTTCTGAGGCGATGCGGATATCACACATGCACGCGAGATCGCAGCCGGCACCAACGGCCGGACCGTTCACCGCTGCGATTGCAGGGACGGCGAGGTCGTGGATCGCGAGCGTCAATTGCTGGATGCCCTGACGGTATTCCTCGGCGATGGCCACGGGCGTGGCATCGTCGCCGAAGAAACGCTGCATGTCTTTCACATTGCCGCCGGAGGAGAACACCGGCCCTGCGCCGGTGATGATCGCCACCCGCACACTCGTATCGCTGGCGATGCGGCGCGCTGCGGCAACGAATTCCGCCACCGCGGTGTTGCCGGTCAGGGCGTTGCGCGAAGTGGGCTGGTCCATCGTCAGGGTGACGACGTGGCCGTCCTGTTCGTAGCGCAGGAATGTCATGCGTGATCCTCGTGGTGTCGGCATGTCCGGGGGCGGACGGCCGCGATCGTGCCGGACTCTGTGCCGTCATCACGATCGTGCGGGCCGATCATAGACCACAAAATGGGGCTCGGTCCCGCCGAGCGGGCAGGCCCATGCCCGGAGTGTGGTGTCCTGCGCCGGCTTGGGGCAGACTCCGGCCCGTTGCGTGGAATTTTTATGCTTCGGGAGATCAAATACATGGCGCCTCCGCTTCGCGTTCTGCTGGCCAAGCTGGGCCTCGACACCCACACCGTGGGCGTCACCGTTATCGCCCATGCCCTCCGCGATGCGGGCATGGAGGTGATCTTCACGGGCCTCAAGCAGACTGCCGCCGCTGTGGCGGCCACGGCCATCCAGGAGGATGTCGACGTCGTGGGTGTGTCCTCGCTGTCGGCGGCGCATATGCGCCATATCCCCGAACTCGCGCGGCTGCTGCGCGAGCAGGGCGGCGCGGACAAGCTGCTCATCGTCGGTGGCGTGGTGCCCGAAGAAGACCAGGCCTCGCTTCACGAAGCCGGTGTGGCGCGGATCTTCACCATGGGTGCCAGCACGCAGGAGATCATCGACTACTTGAACGACTGGCGCAGGCAGCGTGATGCTGCCGCCTCAGTCTGATGGTTCCACTGCGAATGTTGCTGGCTGCTCGCCTTGCAGGCAGACCTCCCACATCCCGACCCGCACGCTCCACACTGCTGGTATTGGCCCGCTGCAGCCATCTGCCGACCATGAGGCTCGGGGCCACGTCCCCACTACGGGATCCCGGGCATATGGCAACCACGGCGAGTCGGGCATGACGGCCCGGGGAATGGCAGATCGCGTGCTGGCGCGCGAGGTTGCTGCGGGAGCGCGTCTTATCCGCTGGCTCGAAGACGACGATCCGCGTGGCGCCGAGGTGCTCGCGCAGTTGTATCCGCATACCGGGCGAGCGCGCGTGGTGGGTATCACTGGCTCGCCCGGGGCTGGCAAGTCGACGCTGGCGGGCATGCTGATCGGCGAACTGCGCCGGCGTGGCCGCAGGGTGGGCGTGGTGGCGGTTGACCCCTCCAGCCCGTTCACGGGCGGCGCGGTGCTCGGCGACCGTGTGCGCATGCAGCAGCATGCGGCCGATCCGGACGTATTCATTCGCTCGATGGGCAGCCGTGGCCAGCACGGCGGGCTCGCGCGCGCCAGCTTCGATGCGCTTCTGGTGCTGGATGCGATGGGTTACGACACGATACTCGTGGAGACCGTCGGCGTGGGTCAGGAGGAGATCGAGATCGTGTCACTCGCTGACACCACGCTGATCGTCGCGGTGCCCGGATTGGGCGACGAGGTGCAGGCCATCAAGGCGGGCCTCATGGAAGCGGGTGATATTTTTGTGCTGAACAAGGCCGATCGCGAGGGTGCTTCTCAAGCCCAGCGTCAGCTCGAACTTGCCCTGCACTTGCGCACACAGCACCAGCCCGAGGGAGGCTGGATACCACCGGTAATTCCTGCGGTGGCATCGAAGTGCGAAGGTGCCGCGGCCGTCGTCGATGCGCTGGATGCGCACGCGCAGTCGCTCGCCGACACCGATGCGCTCAAGGGGCGTCGCGCAGCGCGGGCCTATGCCGTGTTCCTGAAACTGTTGCGTGACGCTGCCACCCGGCGGCTGCTGGACGCCGCTCTTGCGCGGCCCGACGCCGCGGTGCTCATCGAGGCCGTGCGTGACCTGACGCTGGATCCGCATGCGGCGGCGCAACGGCTGGTGGCGCGGCTCGAATTGGCGGCGCCCTGAGCGCCGAGGTCGCAGCGAATCGTCCACTTGGCAGCTACGGGGAATCGTGACACCGTGACGCCGGCATCAGGCACAGGACATCCGGCGCATGCAATCTTCCGCAAACAGCTCCACTGGCAACTCGCTCACGGTGTGGATCCTCGGCGGGCTTTTGCTCGGGTTGGGATGCGGCGCCGTGCTGCACGCGACCGTGCCCGACACCACGGGCTGGGTGCAGGGTTTCACACTGATCACTACGGTGTTCCTGCGGCTGATCAAGATGGTGATCGCGCCGTTGGTCTTTGCAACTCTGGTCGTCGGGATCGCGAAGATGGGCGATACCGGTTCGGTCGGACGCATCGGGCTCAAAGCGTTTCTGTGGTTTCTCTGCGCCTCGCTGACATCGCTTGCGCTCGGCCTGGTGCTGGTCAATTTCTTCCAGCCCGGCATCAGCATGGGCATCAGCCTGCCGGATGCTGGCGCCAGCAGCGGCATCACCACCAAGGAGTTCGGTTTGCAGGAGTTCATCCTGCACCTGGTGCCCGTCAGCATCGTTGACGGCATGGCGCGCAACGAGATCCTCCAGATCGTGGTGTTCTCGGTGTTTTTCGGCGTCGCCTGCGCAGGTGTCGGCAAACCCGCCGCCGTGCTGGTGGAAGCGCTGGAAGGGCTTTCCTACGTGATGCTCAAGCTGACCATGCTGGTGATGTGGTTTGCGCCGCTGGCGGTTTTCGCGGCGGTGTCGGCGGCGGTAGCGAAAAGCGGGCTCGGTATTCTGGCGGTGTATGGCACCTTCATGATGGAGTTCTATTTCGCCATCCTGGTGCTGTGGCTCGTCTTGTTCGCCGCAGCCTGGGGCGTGATAGGTCGCCGTGCGATCAAATTGTTCCGCGCGGTACGCGAGCCCGTGGTGCTCGCCTTCGCCACGGCCTCCAGCGAGGCGGCGTATCCGCGCACGCTGGCACAGCTCGAGCGCTTCGGTTGCAGCAATCGCGTGGCGTCTTTCGTGCTGCCGCTGGGTTATTCCTTCAATCTCGACGGCTCGATGATGTACTGCACCTTCGCCGTGATGTTCATCGCGCAGGCCTATGGCATTGAACTCACGTTGGCGCAGCAGCTCACCATGCTGCTCACGCTGATGGTTACCTCCAAGGGCATGGCGGGTGTGCCGCGCGCGTCACTGGTGGTGATCGCCGCCACGCTGTCGCAGTTCAACATTCCCGAGGCAGGCTTGTTGCTGCTGCTCGGCGTCGATCACTTTCTCGATATGGCGCGCTCGGCCACCAACGTCGTTGGCAACAGCGTGGCGACGGCGGTTGTGTCGAAGTGGGAAGGTCAGTTGCGCGAGGAGGATGCGGAGAATCCGGACTTGGCGCGCGCCATATCCGCTGAATTGCCGCAGGCCTGAGGGGCGCGGAGAGGTTCCGACTCTCCTGAGTCAATCCTCTCGAGACATTGCGCCTCGAGAGGATGCTGACGCGGGGCTCAAGCGGGTGCAGCCCCTGCGTGCCTCAACCAGCTCTCAACGCCTTGCCGGGGTGAAAGTGAATTTCTGCCCGCCGACCGAGGCCTCGTACATCAGGCCGCCCTTGGCCACCGTGAAGATCGCCATTCCCTTGTAGAAATTCGTGGATATCGTCGAGGCGTCGTGCTGGCCGCCGCTCGCGCCTGCTGAGGCGCCTGCCGTGCCTGCCGAGGCGGAGGCGCCCGCCGTGATGGCCACCGCGCTTGCCTGTGCGCTGAATTCGAAGCCGGTGCCGGTGAATTCATCGAGAGCGCGTTTGTCCTCGAAGAACACGATCTGGCTGAAGGCCTGCCCACCGAGCTGCAATCCCACCGAGAGCTGGGTCATGGTGGCATCGCCCAAGTAGGCACCGCGCGCATAGACCTTGCCCTTGCCATGGGCGCCGCCCACGACGATGCCACCTTTGCCGATAGTCGGGAATACGGCATAGCCGTAGGAGCGGCCGAAGAACTTGCTGCTCTCGCCGGCACCCTTGAAGACGCGGATCGTATCGGCGTAGGCATCGTCTGCCCGGGCCAGGCTGGCGGTCAGGGCGCCGAACAAGAGGAACAGAAAACTTTTAGCGAAAATTTTCATCTATGGACTCCACCGTCAGGGGTTGGTAAACGGGCCATGCTCAGACTGAATGGGTGGACGCCAGAGCGCAAGTGTTTCAGCTCAGGGCGAGTACATACTCAACCGGCTCAGGCGCTTATAAAAATAACCCATCAATAAAGTAACCTGAAGAAATCATCTGGTGGGGTTATCAACCGAGGCATCCGGGCCTGAGGGACCTGGCTCCCGGGTGCCGACGCGTGCTGGCCGCCCGGTGCCGACCCAGCCCCACAGGATGCCGTAGCCATTGGAGCTAACCACCATCTCGCCATCGGCGCCGAGCGCGATGACCGCTCCCTCCGCTTTGTCCTCACGCCCGATCAGGTTCTTGATCACATGGTCGGTGGCAGCCTGCAGCGGCTGCCCGAGGTACTGCACGCGCATGGCGATGTCCCGTGTGGCTGCCCGCTTGATGAAGTACTCGCCCACGCCAGTGGCCGAGAGCGCCACGCGGGCATCGGCATAGGTGCTGGCGCCAATGATCGGGCTGTCACCCACGCGCCCGGGCAGTTTGCCGGGCCAGCCCCCGGTGGAGGTGCCGGCTGCAAGGTGGCCGCAGCGATCCAGCGCCGCGGCGCCGACGGTGCCGTGTTTGCGCCCGACAGGTTTGGGCGGTGGCACGTATTCCTGGTAGTAGGTGGCGGGGTCGATCACCGCGGCGCCGAGTTTCTGCAGCGTAGCCTCGCCCGTCGCACCCACGAACAACACGTGTTTGCTGCGATCCATCACGAGGCGTGCCGCGCGAATGGGGTTTTGCAATCGCTGCATGGCCGCTACGGCGCCGGAGCGCCCCGAGACGCCCTCCATCAATGAGGCGTCGGTTTCGGTGAAGCCCTCGGTGTTCACGATGGAACCCTTGCCCGCATCCAGAAGGCCGGAATCCTCCATCGCGGCGATGGCCTCCGTGACGGCATCGAGCGCGCTGCCGCCCGCGGCGAGCCGCGCATTGCCCGCGGCGAGCAGGCGCTGCAGGAGTTCGCGATGCGCTGGCGCCACCTCTTCCTCGTAGTCGAGGAAGCCTCCGTGCAGCAGCAGCGCATGACGTGGGGATACGCTGCATGCTCCGGCGTAGGACTCACCGCAGGCCAGTGCCGCAGCGAGGAAGAAGGCTGCGATGACGGGAGTTTTCATGGCAGTGCCCTGTCTGGTTGGTTAATGCCGGTCGCCTTGGTAGGCTGCCGACGCGATGAGAATCCATAAGATGAGGGTGCAGACCATGAACTGGCAAGCCATCGACGCCGATCCGCGCTTCCAAAGGCTGCATCGCGAAAAAAGCCGTTTTCTCGCCACATTGATGGCCGTGTCCATCGTGTACTACCTGCTCCTTCCACTGGGCGCGGCGTGGTACCCGGAGATTTTCCGTATCAGGCTCTGGGGTCCGGTGAACGTTGGGCTGGTCTGTGGACTGTCGGAATTCCTGATGGCCTGGGGTGTGGCCATGCTCTACGCACAGCGCGCGAATCGCCGCTTCGATGCGATGGCGGCCGAGTTGCTGCGTGATGCCGCTGGCATCGGGGGGCGCGCATGAACCCCGTGCTGGCTGGCAGTGCGGTTCCCGAGCGCTTCAGGTGGCTCGCCTTTGCCGTGTTTGCCGCGATCATCGCGATCACCATGTACGTCACCTGGCGTGCATCCCGGCGCGTCAGCAGCACGCAGCAATTCTATGCAGCGGGCCGCTCCATCTCGGGCCTGCAGAACGGCTGGGCGATTGCTGGGGATTACCTCTCCGCGGCATCGTTTCTCGGTATTGCAGGGCTGATTTCGCTCTATGGCTACGACGGTTTCATGTACTCGGTAGGTTGGCTCGTTGCTTACGTGACGGTGCTGCTGCTGATCGCCGAGCCCTGCCGCAACATCGGCAAGTTCACGCTGGGCGACATCCTCGCTTTCCGCAACGATCCGCGCAGCGCCCGCGTGGTGGCGGCGTTGTCCACGATCACCGTCTCCATTTTTTATCTCACCGCGCAGATGGTCGGTGGCGGCGTGCTGGTGAAGACGCTGATCGGTATCCCCTACGAGGTATCCGTCATTGCAGTTGGCCTGCTGATGCTGGCCTACGTGGTGTTCGGGGGCATGGTGGCGACGACGTGGGTACAGATCATCAAGGCCGTGCTGCTGGTGGTGGCATCGCTGTTGCTGGTGGTCTTCACCTGGGCGCCGCATGGCTTCAGCCTGCCTGGATTTCTGGGTGCAGTTACCGCAGATTCCAAGGTGCAGTCGCAGGTTGCCAAACTGCTCGGTGATGCCGCGAGCACCATGAGCCCGGAGCAACTCGGGCAGCGATTCCTGGAGCCAGGGCTCTTCCTGAAGAACCCGGTAGATCAGGTGTCACTTGGGCTCGCGCTGGTGCTGGGTACGGCCGGCATGCCGCACATCCTGATGCGATTTTTCACGGTATCAGACGCGCGGCAGGCACGGATTTCCGTGTTGTGGGCCATGGGGATCATCGGCGGCTTTTATCTCTTGACCCTGATCATCGGCAACGGTGCAGCGCTCAACGTGGGCGCCGCCACCATCGCTGCGATGGACAAGGGCGGCAATATGGCTGCGCCCTTGCTGGCTCAATTTGTGGGTGGCGGCCCCGATTCGCTGCTCGGCAATCTGTTCCTTGCCTTTGTGGCGGCGGTGGCCTTTGCCACCATCGTCGCGGTTGTCGCGGGATTGGTGCTCGCCAGTGCCAGCGCCATGTCGCATGACATCTGGGCGGGCGTCCTGAAAGGCGAACAGGCAACGCCGGAGGATGAGGTGCGTGCCGCGCGCATCAGCGCGCTCGCGGTGGGTGGGCTCGCGATCGCCATCGGCATCATCGCGCGTGATCAGAATGTCGCGCACCTGGTGGCGCTCGCCTTTGCGGTGGCGGCCTCGGGCAATTTCCCCTGCGTGCTGCTCACGCTTTACTGGAAGCGCTGCAACACCGGTGGCATCGTGCTCGGCATGATCGGTGGCGCTGTCTCGGCGATCGCACTGGTGCTGATCTCGCCCAACATGAGCTATCCGCTCCTCGAAACCAGCAAGGCGGAGCAGGTAATCGCAGCCGCTCCTCTCACACTGGCCAAACTGGAAGCTCTTGCAGCGCAGGATGCGGCCGCCATGCAAAAAATGCCCGCCGCGCGTGCAGCGCTGGATGCAAACGTCACGGCCGCGCAGGCAATGGTGCAGAAGTTCGCGGGCCAGCGCGAAAGCCTGGTGGGTCTGGAAGCGCCGCTGATCGAGTTGAAGAATCCCGGGCTTTACTCGATCCCGTTCGGTTTTCTTTGCGTGATTCTCGGCTCGCTGCTCTGGAGGGATCGCCGCGCTGCGCAATTGTGGGAGGAGCTCTATGTGCGTCAGCACACCGGGATCGGTGCTGAGCGAGCGGGTGGCGAGTGATCACTGTGAGTGGCGCTGGTGCCATCGTGCCCACAGGCCGGGATAACGCCATGCGGGGCTTCACTGTGCGCGTGCATTTTATTCGACGGGCCCGCTCGCGCAGATCAATAGCTCCGGTCACGTCATGACGCACTTCGCCACGACGGTCCTTCCTGCTGCCGCGACGGAGCTCGCGCCCGATGGCTGCGAGGTCCGTGTGCTCCTTGGCGTGCCCGGCGGCACCATGGCGCACTTCGAGCTCGCGGCAGGTCAGGTCGCTCGCCCCGTTCGCCACCGTACGGTAGAGGAGATCTGGTATGTGCTGGGCGGTAGGGGCGAATTGTGGCGCTCCCGGGACGGCATCGAAGAGATCGTTCGTCTCGAGGCGGGTGTCTGTGCCACCATTCCCTGCGGCACCGCTTTTCAGTTCCGTGCACTGCCCGCGAGTTCCGTGTCCGTGCTTGCCGTGACGATGCCGCCCTGGCCGGGAGCCGAGGAGGCGGAGTTGCTCGCCGGGCCTTGGCAGGTGAATCCCGGGTCGCGTCCCGATTAGACCTGTTGCTGCCGCGACTGCGGTGAGGCACTCTCTCACTGAAATCTCCTGAAACCGCAGCACGCGAGCAGTGACCTGCGTTTCAGGACGGTCTGACTCACCCTGCCAATAGCGGATAAAGAAATGTCTGACGCCCTGCGTTTCGTGATCGTCCCCAAAGTCGCGCATCCCTGGTTCGACGAAGTCCATAAGGGAGCCCGCATTCAGGCCGGTATCCTGAGCGCGCGGCTTGGCGTCGACATCATCATCGACTACATGCCGCCCGCGAGTGCCGATATCGTCGAGCAGAATGCGATGCTCGAGCGTGCCGCAGAAAGTCGCCCCACGGGCATTGCCGTAGACCCGGTGGATGCGGTTGGCAACATCGCCGCGATAAACCGTATCCGCGCGCAGGGAACACCGCTGGTGGTGTTCGATTCGCCATCGCCGGATGCCGGCATTAGCAGCGTAGGCAATGATTTTTTTCGACAGGGAACCATTGCCGCCGAGCGACTCGCCACGCTGATCGGCGGCGCGGGTAAAGTGGCCGTGATGCGCGGCTATCCCACCGCTCCCAACCACCGGCAACGCTACGACGCCCAGCTCGCGGCACTGGCGAGGTATCCCGGCATCACGGTGGTCGATGGCGGCTGCGACAATGACGATATCGATACGGCGCTTGAGCAGGCGTCTGCTGTTCTCGCACAGCATGCCGATCTGCGCGGTTATCTGTGCTGCGATGCGTCCGGCCCGATAGGCATTGCCGCTGCGATCAAACGCACAGGAAAAGCCGGCACTGTGACGGTGGTCGGGATGGACTCGATCAGGCCCATACTCGAGGCCATCAAGGAAGGCCTGATTGACTCTTCCTCGGCGACGATCCCGGTGATGCAGGGGTCGATGTCGGTGTTGATGCTGTGGCAGGCATCGATCGGGGTGCGTATCCCGCAGGCCATCGATACCGGCATCGAGGTCATCACGCAGGAGAATGTGGATCGCTATCTGGCGGCGACCGACTGAGTCAGCGCACCGCAAAGCGGAGGCCGTGGCCTACCTGTAGCAGTACGCCCCAGGCCCATCCCTGTAGCCAGAGGGGCAGCGGCCGTTCACCTTCACCACCACGTCCTGCGGTTGCGAGCTGCGGTTCTCGTAGCAGTAGGTACCGGACCCGTTGCTGTAGCCGCTGGGGCATTTGCCGCCCACCTTCTCGACGGCATCGCGCTGTGCACCGTAGGAGTTCTGGTAGCAGTAAGCGCCGGGGCCGTTCCTGTATCCCGACGGACAAGAGCCGTTGACCTTGGGGATCACATCACTCTGCGCGAACGCGATGGCGGCTACCGACGTGAGCAAAAACCCTCGTACGGCAGCCACTACCACCGCACCGCGAGCAGTGGGCAGGAGGAATCGCGTAGCTGCAAGGGGCATGAGTTCTACTCCCGCAAGTGCGTGGCTGAGACAACACACCTTCGCGCAGCCGTGGGCGAGGCGCAAGAGGGTTTGCGGATTGTGGCGCCGCTCGAGGTAGTCGACGCAGTCCGCCCGGGTCTCGTCGCGGGTCGCGTGGTTGCGGTATCCGGATGACGTCGCCGCCTCCTTGCGCCACAATCGGTCTCGGCCGCCACGCGCCGCTACACCCCGGAGATCCACCTGAATGAACGTACTCGATATCGTCACCGCGCTCGTGCTGCTGCAATTCCTCGTGTTTGGCGGCCTCGTGGGGCAAGCCCGCGGCAAATACGGGGTCAAGGCGCCGGCCGTCACGGGTTCCGAGATGTTCGAGCGCGCCTACCGCGTGCAGATGAACACGCTGGAACTCATGGTCTGCCTGGTGCCGGCGATGTATCTCGCTGCCCGTTACTGGAACCCGCTGTTTCCCGCCGCCGCAGGAGCGGTCTACCTGGTCGGCCGCGTGCTTTACCGGCAAGCCTACGTGAGTGCGCCGGAGCGCCGCGGACTTGGGTTCATGCTGAGCTTCCTGCCGATCCTTGTCCTGTTGGTGGCAACGCTGGTGGGTGCGCTCTAGCCTGTCTTGACGCAAGGATTCGCGAACATGGCCACTTCGCGCATGCATCGGCAGCGGGCTTGTGCGAGGTGCCTCGCATGCAGCCCATAGCGGATCTGGCGATGCTGCTTCGCAGCATGGAACCGGTGCTCAATCCTGGCGTGTTCGTGTTCAGCATGCTGACGGGCGCTGAGGATCTCGCGGCAGGCGACATCGTCGCGTCCGTGCGAGAACCCGAAGGCCTGTCGGTGATCGTCCCTGAGCAGGCGGCGTTGCGGGCAGGCCTTGTACTGGCGTTCCGCTGTGCGTGGATCACGCTGCGCGTCAATTCCGATCTGCAGGCCGTCGGCCTCACGGCGGCCTTCGCGGGCGCGCTGGGGCAGGCGGGTATCAGCTGCAACGTGGTCGCGGGCACCCGACACGATCACCTCTTCGTGCCCGTCGAGCGCGCACAGGATGCTCTACGCACGTTGCAGGCACTGCAATCCGCGCATTCGGGATCATGAAGGGGTGTAGCGCCTTCGGCGTACCTCTGGCTCGATCGTGTCTGGCGCGATGGCCGCTGATCAGGATCTGCGGTTTGCGTAAGCTGCGCGACGAGGGCTGAGTGCTCGCCGCGCTCCCCCGCAGACCGCTTTGATCAGCGGATCTTTTCCAGATCAGGCAAGGCCCAGGTCTTGTTGAAGTAGGCTTCCGTGGGCGCGTACAGGCGGAAGTATGTGAACCAGCCTTTCCCCGGCACCGTCTGTACGAAATTCGCGTTCGCTGTGGCCGGTTTGCGGGGCCCGAAGTAGAGATCCACAGAGCCGTCGGCGTTTACCTCCAGCCCCGGCTTGCGCGAGGAGATGTCAGCGGCACCCTGCGGAGTCTGCAAGGGCGCGCGGGTGGTGTTCTCGTAGAGCGTGAACGACCAGAACTGTTTTACCGGCGCGTTTGGCGGCACCCGCAGGTGGTAGCTCTTGGCGCCGTCTAGCCAGGCACCGTCCTTGTCTCTGCTCGTCTCCAGATAGACCTGGCCGAAGCCGAGGATGCGGCCCTGCATGCCGGATGTATTGGCGATCGCCTCGTAGAACCACGACGCGCGCTCATCGAGCTGCGAGAACGCGGGCGTCTGCTGGTCGAGTTCGACCATGTTCGCGTACTCCCAACGGGTGCCGGCAAACACGGTGGCCCCCGGGAAACGCTTGTCGAAGGCGTTGGCGCGCGCCATCAGTTCGCCAGTCAGCGCGGCATCGCCGAGGATTTTCCGCCGCCGCGCATCGGGCGTAAAAGGCTTGCCCGGCTCTATGCCCAGCGAGCGCAGCATGGCGTGGAAGTAGCCGTCGCGGACTTCGACTGGCTCGGGTTCGAGGATGGCTTTCAGCTGTTCGAAATAGCGGATGTCGCTCGGTTGCCACGACGCCCACTCGCGCCCACCGACAGGAATGTATTTGGTCTCGCCAGGCGCAGCGCGATCTTTCCAGGCATAGACACGGTGCTTGCGCACGGTGGCTTCGGCCTCGGCGGGATCGGGCGAGAGTCCGCGCGTGCCGAACCAGATCTGGTTGGTGGGCGAGCGAACCACGTAGTAGCCGGTGGGGTTCAGCTCCGGACCTCCGGGCGGCAGGATCAGGTACTTGCCACCCAGGCCCTGGTCGGGTCCGGTCTGGCCCATGTCGATCACCGGCCGCTGCCAGATGTCATCGACGCCACCGGCCGTGGCGCCAGCAGGCACCTCGACCACCAGCGGCCCCTGCTCCGCCATGTTCCAGAACGTGAAGGCGTAGAGCGTGGTCAGGTTCGGCGTGAGCATGCCTGCCTTGTCCTTCAGGCTCTGGTACATGACGATTTCACCGTCGAGCGCACCGAAATTCTTGCGCTGCGCTTCGCGCAGTCCGTAGAAGCCCACCGCTGGCAGACCCCAGAGGAATGTCTGGGTCGCCCGCTGGAACTCCATCTCGTCGTAGAGCTTTTCGAGCGTCGCCGGGGCGGGGTAACCGTTCTCGAGTTTTAACGTGCCGATACGCGTGGATAGCGTCTCCGATTGCGCGGTAGCTGAAGCCGCAAGCGCGACCTGGAGGGTGAGGGCTGCGAGTAGTGCGATAGTGTTGCGCATGGCGGGTCTCACGGTGTTTCCTTGAGTGCAGGCAGGTTCCACGAGCCGTCGATGAGGCTCTGGCGGGGTCCGTAGAATCGTGCAACGAAGAAAAACGGTCCGGCGGGCGTGGGCAGCCAGTTGCTGGTCTTGCCGGGCCCCGGATCGGTGTTCTGAATGTAGATCTCGAGCGAGCCGTCGACGCCTTGTTTCAGACCGGGCGTACGATCACCCACCGAGTAGCGGTCTAGCGGGTTGCTCACCAGCAAGCGCTGCGGCAGGTTGTACATGGTGATCGACCAGAACAGATCCACCGGGGGCAACTGGCCGGGCTCGAAGCGCAGCACCCACTTCCTGTTTTCGTCCAGGACCTTGCCGTCGGGGCTCGTCTGCTGGCTTGCGTAGACCGCCTCTTCCTTGGTGTTGCCGTAGATGCCGAGCATGGCGCCCATCGAGCGGTTCAACACGTAATCCTTGCCGAGTGCCTCACGGGTACCGAAGAATTTTTTCGATTCGGTCTGGACCAGCGCGGTCGCAGTGAGTTCTTTGTTTGCCTCGGCAACGCCTGCTTCGATGGCGGCGCGTGTGGCAGGCGCCAGCGTGTCGGGATCGAAGGCTTTGCCCGGTGCGATGCCTATTCTCGCGAAGCGTGCGAATGCCGCTTTTTCAGAGGCTACGATCGGCATCAGCGGCAGCATTGCATTCAGGTAGCCGATAAAGCCGATGCCCTCTGCCTGGGCCTTGTCCCAGGCCGGCAGTGCGAGAGGCGGTGCCGCCCGGGGAGGCTGGCTGCCGCTGAACTGCGACAGCGGTGTCAGCTGGTACTGCGCCTGCAGCGCCTGCATGGCGGGGATATCGGATTCGTTGTCCAGCTGCGTGCGAGTGAGCGTGCCGACGATATCGGTCTCGCTGCGGAAGACCTGCGTGATTCCGGCGGGGATCGTGCCCTTCCAGTGGGGGCCTGCAAAGAGGTAGTTACCGGCTGTTCGACCTGTGGCTCGCACCCCGGTGTACGCGAAGTTGTGCGTGTAGAGATCGAACCACTGATTCACGTAGTAGCGCGGGGCCGGCACCGCGGGCAGCTGCAGCACGATGGGCTCGGCTCGCAGGTCGAGCCAGGCCCAGGAGTAGGGCGTGTCGTTGTTGGGCGTGACGATATCGCTGTCGCTTGGGGTGGAGAGCCGCGCGTAGTGTCTGAAGCGGTTGAAGCCCCCCACATAGCCGCTGGATGCCGGATTCAAGGTCTGGGTGTAGAGGGTCTGGTAGCCCTGCAAGGGCGCGTAGGCGTAAAGCCAGGCCTCTTTGGCAATAGCCTGGATCTCGGCCGGGTCCGGTGCCGTGGAGACCCGTGTACAGGCCGCCACGAGGGTTAATCCGAAGGCGAAGGCACAGTGTTGCAACACGCGCTTGAACAGGGGCTTTGTCACGGTTTATTCCCTCGCCACGACACCAGAATTTGCCACTTCCTCAAGTGTCTGCGCGCAACCCGTCTGGGGGCAATGCGCAATTCGATATGCAGAGCATGCGTTTTAGGTATCCATGAGAGCCCTCGGCTCTTTCGAAAGATACATGCGTTTCTGGTATACATTTCCCCCCAATGCCCGTGCGGAAAAAACGACATGCCGATCGATCTGCGCCTGCTCCGATTTGCCCAGGCGCTTGTGGAGCACGGGAGTTTCAGTCGTGCGGCCGAGGCGCTGCATGTGGCACAGCCCTCGTTGAGTCGTGGCATACAGGAGCTGGAATCCCGGGTTGGTGTGCCGCTTTTCGTGCGTAGTCGCATGGGCAATGAGCTTACCGACGTCGGTCGCGTTTTCATGGAGCATGCGGAAGGCGTTCTTGCGCACTCCCGCGATCTCGAGCGGGAAGTCGCGCTCATCAAGGGCGTGGGTTCGGTCGAGGTTTCGGTGGCCATGGGCCCTTATGTGATCGACACCATCGGCACGCCGTTCGCGCTGGATTTCGCGCGCAGCAATCCCGGCTGGCGGCTGCGCGTTATCCATTCGGATCCGGTGATGGCCGTCAGATTGATGCGGTCGAGCAAGGTCGATCTTCTGGTTGTTGAGGCCAGCCTGATCCATGAGGAAGACATCGAGGTGGTGGCCTCGCCTGCACCCTTGCCGGGGCACATCGTGGTGCGCAGGGGTCATCCGCTGCTTGCCAAGGCGCGGCCTACGCTTGGCGACGTGCTCGATTACCCCTACGCGCAGGTGGTCATGCTGCCGCCGCGACTGCTGAAGCCGATCCTGGATGCCCGGCGCTCCTCAAAACGCAAGTCTGATGCGCCCTTTCCGGCCATCGAATGCCCCACGGTACGCATGGCACTTGGCGTGGTTGCCGATTCCGATGCCTTCACGTTCAGCAGCCTCGGTCTCATCAACGACGAATTTGCATCAGGGCGGGTAGTGCCTTTGAGCTTGCGTGCCCCATGGCTGCAGAGCCAGTGGAGTATCCTGCGCCTGCGCAAGCGCGTGATCCCCGGCGCGGTGACAGCGGCTGTCGAGGCGGTGCAGCGAACCCTTGCAGACATCCTCCACCGCGACCAACAGTTGGCTGCACTGAACATCGCGTGATCCCCGCGCGGGGCTTGGCGGCCTTATGGCCGCACAGCCTGCGCGACGCTGCCTCAGAGGCTCTCCAGCCATCCCTGAAAATCTGTCCGCTCCACGGCAGCCACCGCACGGGTCAGCACTTCCGTCATCAGGGTGTCGTTCTCGGTGAGCGGCCCCAGCCCCAGCGAGGTGACGATGGTCATCAGAGGCTGGAAACTGAAGGCGCGGTACTGTGACCAGAGCTGATCGGCGCCCAGCATCACCCCGTGTGAGGCCAGTTCCTCGCGGTAAAAACCCAGCAGGTCCTGCTCGTGCCGGGCGAGATCATCGGCGCGCATGGAATTGACGAGGAAGTACTGCACGTCACGTATGCCCTTGCTCCAGTGCGCGGCCTGGAAGTCCAGCATGCCCATGCCCGCGCCATCGACGAATACATTGCCGATATGACTGTCGCCGTGCACCAGCGTGAGCGGCTCGCGGTACCACTGTTGCTGCAGGCGTGGCCATTTTTGCATGGCTGCGCGAAAACGCTCGGCCTGCATGTCGGTGAAGACGACCGGTGCCTTGCGCTGGCAGGGCTCGACCGCGGCCACGTTGATGAACTGCGAGATCGCTGACATCGCCGGTGACAGAAAGGGGTGGCGCGTCATGGGCAGGCGGCGTTCGCGCTCGGCGGGGTCAAGCCCCTCGTAGTGCGCGT
>CAJADV010000354.1 GCA_903938575.1 uncultured Gammaproteobacteria bacterium | reverse complement strand
CTGCTGGTTTTCGGCGGGACATTGGGCGCGGGACTCCTGCAGATGCCTATCGCCGGTCTGCGTCGGGCGTGGTTCATGTTGCGCTGGGTGTTCGTGCCGCCGAAACAGGGTTTCCGTGAGGGTGTCCAGCGGATGGTGCGTTGGGCCACTACGGCGCGCCGCGAGGGGCTGCTCGGACTCGAGGCAGTCGCCGAGATCGAGAAAGATCCGTTTGCACGCAAGGGGCTGCAGCTGCTGGTCGATGGCAATGAACCGGAGTCCATTCGCAGCATCCTCGAGGCCGATTCCGGCTTGCGTGAACAGCGTGATGTAGACGCCGCACGCTTTTACGAGGCCATGGGAGGCTACGCGCCGACCATCGGCATCATCGGTGCCGTTGTGGGTCTGATCCACGTGATGGGCAGTCTGGAGGATCCTTCGCGGGTCGGCCCCGGCATCGCGGTGGCCTTCGTCGCGACCATCTACGGGGTGGGGCTGGCGAACCTGCTGCTCCTGCCGATAGCGAGCAAGTTGAGGAGCTGCATCCGCGAGGCTGCGCAGTACCGGGAGATGATCATCGAAGGTGTCATTGCGATTGCCGATGGCGAGAATCCGCGCTCGATAGAGCTGCGCCTTAACGGCTTCCTGGTGTAGCGCCGGATCTCCCATGGCACGGCGAGTGATACAGGAGGATGCGATCAACCGGGATCGCTGGATGGTCTCCTATGCGGATTTCATGACTCTCCTGCTCAGCTTTTTTGTCGTGATGTACTCGGTCTCTCAGGTGAACGACGACAAGTACCGTGTGCTCACGCGCACGATGGAGCAGGCCTTCAAGATCCCCGAGTCTGCGATCGATCCCATTCAGATCGGCGTTCCCGTGACGGCGGTCAACCCGGGTGTCGTTCAGCACAGTGTCCAGTCACCGGAGCAGAAACCCAGCTCGGGCCACACGGAGGAGAAAGAGCAGAAGGCCACTACCTCCGAGCCACAGTTGCCTGAGGAATTCCGGCGCATCTCCCAGGAAGTTCAGCAGCAGTTCAGCGACCTGATCGCCAAGGATCTGGTTTCGGTGCAGGGCACCGAGGAGTGGCTCGAGATCGAGCTTAAATCCAGCCTGCTCTTCCAGAGTGGCGAGGCCGAGGCCGGCGTGGATGCAGGGCCCATTATGGAGGCGCTCGCGGTGATCGTCGGTGACAGTGGCTTGCCCGTGCGTGTAGAAGGTTTCACCGATGACCAGCCTATCGCTAGCGCGATCTATCCATCGAACTGGGAGCTCTCCTCAGCGCGCGCCGCATCGATCGTCAAGATGCTCACCACCAACGGCGTGGCCGCCTCGCGGCTGGCGGCAATCGGGTATGGCGAATTCCAGCCTGTGTCCACCAACGATACCGAGGAGGGCAGGGCGGAGAACCGCCGGGTAGTACTGATGATTTCGCGTGCTGCTCGTCTACGCCCGGAAATCAAACGAAACCTCCCCGCCCCGCCGTCAGTCGATGCAGGCCCGGCTGTAGCTGTGCCCGCGGCACCGGCGCCGGATCGGGTGGTGGCGGTGGAGTTGGAAGGTGGCGGCATCCTCTACACCAATGAGGCTGCCCCGGTGCCGGAAGCGCCAGCAGAGGCGGCTGCCGAGCGCGCGCCTGGCACGAACTGAAATTTGACGCGGCAACGCGGCGGGGAACACACGTGGATATCTGGGCGGTTGCGAACCAGAAAGGTGGCGTAGGAAAAACGACTACGGTCGTCGCCTGCGCCGGACTTCTGGCGGAGACCGGGCGACGCGTGTTGGTGGTGGACCTCGATCCCCAGGGTTCCCTCACCACCTACTTCCGGCTCGATCCCGCGCGTGTCACGCGAAGTACCTACGAGCTTTTCAAAACGCCCCGTGTGCCCGGCCGCGATGCCCTGTACACGATGCTGCAGCCGGTTGCCTCGGCGGAGATCACGCTATTCCCCGCGGGTTTGGCACTGGCCACCGTAGAGCGGCAGTTCCGCTCGGACGAAGGCGTAGGCCTGCGGTTGTCACGTGCGCTGGCATGCCTCGCGCGGGACTTTGACCATGTGCTGATCGACACGCCGCCGGTGCTCGGCGTGCTGATGATCAACGCGCTCGCAGCCGCTGAGTTGCTGTTGCTGCCCGTACAGACGGATTACCTCGCGATCAAGGGCCTGGAGCGCATGGCACAGACCCTGCAGATGGTGGTCCGTGCGCGCGGGCGCGAGTTGCGCTACTGCGTGATTCCAACCATGTACGAGCCAGGCAGCGAAAGCTCAGCACAAGGCCTGCGCACGCTGATGCGGAGCTTCGCCGATCAGGTCGGCGGAACGGTCGTGCCCTTGGACGGCAGTTTCCGTGATGCCAGCGCCCGGGGCATCACGCCGTCGAGTTATGCACCCCACAGCAAGGGGGTGCGCGCTTACCGCGCACTGCTGCGTGGCATGGGGCTTCTCGATGAGGGGGCGAGGCGTTCGAATCCCCCGTCCGGCTGATCTCTCGGAGTTGTGGCACGCATCCTGCTGTCTGCTGGTTCGACGTCAACTATCCGGCGTGGCTCGCCGGAAGGAAATCAGCATGCTTTCGGACAATCTGAATGTAATCCTTATTTCGTTGCTGACCGGATGTTTGCCCGCTCTGGCAGTTCTGGCCGCGGCTCTGCGTATGCGGGTCACTTTCGGGCGGCGTCTGCAACGCTTGGAAGACGCCTTGCGCGTCTACAACAGCGCAAACGCCGAGCTTGGTCGTCAGCTTCGGGAACTGGAGGAAGGACTGCGTGTGCCGACCCCCCGGACGTCGG
>CAJADV010000353.1 GCA_903938575.1 uncultured Gammaproteobacteria bacterium | reverse complement strand
GCCTTTTCGTACCAGGCATTCTGCAGCGGCGCGCTGTCTGCGTCGATGAACTGAACCCGGGTCGCGACTGCATCGACAGCGGGATCCGCGATCATTGCTGTCAGGCACGTCTCCAGCCGTCGCGGGTCGTATATGTCGTCCGAATTCAGGATCGAGATGAACTCGCCGGAAGCGCGGTGGATTGCAGCGTTCAGCGCGTGATGGGCGCCTTGGTTAGGCTCTGACCAGAACACGATGCCGGGATGACGCACGCACAGTGATCGCATCACGTCAGCGGAGTCGTCAGTCGAGCCGTCATCGACGACGATGACCTCCACCGGTGGGAGTGTCTGGGCGAAGATGCTCGCGATTGCCTGCTCGATGAAGCCGCTGTGGTTGTAAAGCGGTATGACCACTGAGACGCGCGCTTGCGCCACTGCGTCTGAGGGGGTGGTCTGGCCCCCAGGGGGCGACGCCTCGGCTCGGGCTGCCGCAGCGGGCATGATTGCCGGTGCCGGTGACTCTTCCCGACGGCCTTGCTCGAGGGCGTCCAGATAGCGCAGCGTGGGCGCAAAGGCGCGGAATCCCTGCTCCAGTGGCAGCCATGCTTTGCTGCGCGCGACAGGAATTTGTCCTGCGTGGTCCTCGGCGAGGCCCTGAAGCAGCTCGAATGCCTCGCTGACGAGGCCTGGCACGCGGGGATCGCTGCGTACCGCGCCGGGTTCGAAGGCGCTGTGACGCAGATCGAAGGACAGAAAGTTGTTTGCATACGCGGCGATACTGCCGCGCAGCGCGTCATCGAGCGGGACAGCGAGGATGCGCGCGACGCGTTCGAGCTCCTGAGACGGACTGCGCATCAGGCGGTCGTAGTCCACGACGAGCCGCTTTGCGTCGGCGGTGTCGCACATCGCGGCAAGCATGTGTCCCAGCCAGAGAAGGTGCGATTTCTCGGCGGCGAAACCGTTGCGCACAGCGAGAGACCGGGCCACGCTCAGGGGGTTGCGTAGCGCGATCACGTAGGTGACATCGGCGCCAGCACGTGCCAGTAGAGGTTGCCAGAACGGCAGCAGGCGGGCTGCGCGAGGATCTTTCACGGCCCAGAAGGGCTCTCGGTCGAGGCGCTGCAGCAACAGCGCAAGCCCTTCGTCGGCGAGTCGATCCAATTCCGGCTGATGCCACTCCTGCGGTGCAATCGGTTCCAGGCTGTCCCACGTCCGGCCCAGCGCGAGAAGAACCCGGTCGTTCAGTGCGACGACATCCAGATCCTCCCAGAAGCCTGCTGCGTTCTGGTCTGGCACGGCCGGCATGAGTCGCTCGCCTAGCGCCACCCCGAGCCCGGCCACCCCTTTTGCCAGCGCGCTCGTACCGCCACGGTGCATGCCCAGAACGAAGACGACCCGTCGTCCCGGACCCCCATTGCTGATACTCATTACAGGCGCTCTCGCCAGAACCAGAGGTTAAGGTAGCAGTTCGGTCAAATGGGTGCGAGCGCCCGCCGGGGCTCGCCACGTGTCGTCCGGAAACGCGGGGTATTGGAAATTCGGACGGGCTTGCATACTATCCTTGGCAATCCAACCGTGTGATGTGCACGTCGCCGTGATGAGACTCCAAAGTTACTTTCACGCACTGCATTGCGCGCTCTCCGCGCCGGGTCTCCTGCTGCCTGCCTTCCTGCTGCCCTGAGGGGCACATACACGCTTTCACCCACAATTCGCCTTTCTCCCAGTCACCTTAAGCGGGACAATCGTGCCCGTCAGACACCGAGGACGTCCCATGAGCAAGGACAGGTTGATCATTTTCGACACCACGTTGCGCGATGGCGAGCAAAGCCCCGGCGCGTCCATGACCAAGGACGAAAAACTGCGGATAGCGCGCCAGCTCGAACGACTGAACGTCGATGTCATCGAGGCCGGTTTCGCCATCGCGAGCCCGGGTGACTTCGAGGCCGTGAAGGCCGTTGCAGAGACCATCCGCGAGTGCATCGTCGCGAGTCTGGCGCGGGCGGCCTACAAGGACATCGAGCAGGCAGCGGCGGCGCTGAAGGGCGCGGTGCGGCCGCGCATCCATACCTTCATCGCCACCTCGCCCATCCACATGCAGTACAAGCTGCAGATGACGCCCGATCAGGTTCTCGATCAGGCGGTGCGTTCGGTGCGCCAGGCCTGCTCGCATGTCGGCGACGTGGAGTTTTCCTGCGAGGACGCGAGTCGCTCCGAGTTCGACTTCCTGTGCCGCGTCGTCGAGGCGGTGATTGCCGCTGGCGCAACCACCATCAATCTGCCCGACACGGTAGGTTACGGCGAACCCGGCGAGTACGGCTCGCGCGTCTCCCGCCTGATGAATACCGTGCCCAATGCCGACAAGGCGATCTTCTCGGTGCACTGCCACAACGATCTCGGGCTTGCGGTTGCCAATTCGCTCTCGGCGGTGCTCCACGGCGCCCGCCAGGTCGAGTGCACCATCAACGGCCTTGGCGAGCGCGCCGGCAATGCCTCGCTCGAGGAGATCGTGATGGCGATCCGCACGCGATCCGACATCTTCCCGGTCGAGACGCGCATCGTCACCGAGGAAATCGTGCCCGCATCGCGACTGGTCTCGGGCATCACCGGTTTTCCGGTGCAGCCCAACAAGGCCATCGTCGGCGCCAATGCCTTCGCGCACGAGGCCGGCATCCACCAGGACGGGATCCTGAAGCACCGCGAAACCTACGAGATCATGCGCGCGCAGGATGTGGGCTGGAGCAACAACCGCCTGGTGCTCGGCAAGCACTCGGGGCGCGCGGCGGTGAAGGCGCGTTTCGAGGAACTCGGCGTGCGCTTCGAGACGCCGGACGAAATGGAACTTGCCTTCCAGCGTTTCAAGGAACTCGCTGACAAGAAGCACGAGATCTTCGACGAAGACCTGCAGGCGATCGCCGGTAATGTCGCCAGCGGCGAGATCGAGGAACGGTTCCGGCTGGTCGCGCTGGAGGCGATCTCCCATACCGGCGAGAAGCCCCGCGCCACCGTGGTTCTCAGCATCGACGGTCACGAGCGTAGCAGTTTCTCCGAGGGTGACGGGCCGGTTGATGCCGTCTTCCGCGCCATCGAGCATGAGGCGGCGAGCGGTGCCCGGCTGCTGCTTTTCTCGATCAACGCCATCACCACAGGCACCGATTCCCAGGCCGAGGTGATGGTGCGGCTCGAGCGTGATGGGCGCATCGTGAACGGGGCCGGCGCCGATACCGACATCATCGTGGCCTCCGCCAAGTCCTACCTCGATGCGCTGAACACGCTGGGTGCCGCACCCCGCGCGCACCCGCAGACCAGCGGCATCTGAGGCGCGGTGTCGATCGCCATGGACGAAGCGCTGCGCCGCGCCTACCTCGCTGCGATGGATATCCCGTTGTGGCTTCCGCGCGGCGAGGCAGAGCCCGTTCCGGTGGAAGCGTCAGTTGACGAGCGTGTGATTGCCCGCGCGGCGCCCGAGGCGGCGCAGCTGGTCGAGCGGGTCACTCCGGCAGCCGTGGCAGGTCACGCATCAGCCAACTCTGTCGAGTCGCGGCGTCCGGGTCGCGGACAAGCCTTGATGGGTGGCGCCGAGTTACCCGGACGACCGGCGGCGGCAGCGCCCCGTGATACACCTGCAGCGCGCCCGGCTGCGGCGGCGGCTCCGGGTTTTAGCCTGG
>CAJADV010000352.1 GCA_903938575.1 uncultured Gammaproteobacteria bacterium | reverse complement strand
GCGCTGTTGGATCGGCAGTGTTCCCCTGATCGGCCGGCGGGCGGGGTGAGGTCGCGGGCGTGGCCCGCTCCTACGTCAGAACATGTAGGTGGGGGCCAGGCCCCCGACCGTGCGTGCTGATGTGCTGCTATCGCGGGCGTGGCCCGCTCCTACGTCAGAACATGTAGGAGGGGGCCATGCCCCCGATCGTGCGTGCTGATGTGCTGCTATCGCGGGCATGGCCCGCTCCTACTTCCGGCGAACGATTTCACCCGGGTGCTTGCCGGTGCTTTTCGCGCCGTCCCACACCTGCTCGCCGTTCACCCATACGCCCTTGATGCCGCTCGATACGGCGAGTGAATCCGTCATGCTCGCGTTGTCGCGTACGGTGGCGGTGTCGATCAGCACCACGTCAGCGGCACGGCCCACAGCGATCAGGCCGCGGTCGGGAATGCCATAGCGCTCCGCGGTGAGCGAGGTGGCGCGGCGTATCGCATCGGGGAGTTTTGACGGGTCCTTGTCGAGCACGTAGTGGCGCAGGAAGCGCGGGAAAGCGCCCGCGCCGCGGGGATGGCCGCCGTCCAGATCGCCATCCGAGCAGATGCTTGCCAGAGGCCAGTTGATGAACGTGGTCACGTCTTCCTCGCTCATCGAGACACCCATCACGCCCTCGCGGTCTTCGGGTACGTCGATGTTGCCGTCGGGGTAGGCGCGTTTGATCAGCCACTGCAGGGTTTCGGCGTCGGGCTGGCCGCGCTCCTTGGCGATCTGCGCCACGCTCATGCCGACGTAACGGGGCTCGGGCGTGTATTCCGCAAAGAAGATGCCGTCGGCGTGTGCCACGTGTTGCAGCGCGTGGCGCGAGGCCTCGATGTTGTCGAAATCGCGCTTGGGGAAAATCGAGGTGATCGTCGAATACCAGTAGGTGTAGGGGTAGACATCAGCGGCGATGTCGAGGCCCTCGGCGCGCCAGCCCTCGATGCGCTTCAGCATGGCGGGCGCCTGGCCCCAGCGATCGATCAGCGAGATCTTGAGATGCGAGAGCTGCACGCGGATCTTTGCCTCGCGGGCGATGGTGGCGGCCTCGTCCTGCGCCTGGTCTAGCGCCACGTCCTCGCTGCGCACGTGGCTGGTGTAGATGCCACCCGAGGCCGATGCCACTTTCGCCAGCGACACCAGCTCGGCGGTATCGGAGTAGATGCCGGGGTCGTATTCCAGCCCGCTCGAGAGACCAAGCGCGCCGGCTTTCATGTCGGCTGCCAGCAGCGACTCCATGCGTTTCACTTCGTCCGCGGTGGCGATGCGGCGGTAGTCCGCGCCCATCACGGCCTTGCGCACCGTGCCGTGCCCGGTGAACGAGGCGTAGTTGATGGCGGCGGGGGCTTTTTCGCGTTTGGCGAACCAGTCTTCGAGCGGGAACTCCGAGCCGCCGTCCACGCCCACGATCGCCGTGGTGATGCCCTGCGATGCCGCGGAGCGCACGTCGAGGTCTGCGTCCATGCCGCGCTCGTGGTGGCTGTGCGCATCGATAAAGCCCGGCGCGAGCACCAGGCCCTTTGCCTCCACCACCGTGTCACCGGCGCGAGGCTCTACCTTGCCGATGCCGGCGATGAGACCGTTGCGTAGCGTCACGTCCGCCACATAACCGGGCCGGCCACTGCCGTCTATCACGGTGGCGCCGCGGATCAGGGTGTCGGCCGCCGCAGGTCCGGCAAGCAGTGCAAGTGCAAGGGCAAGGCGTGTGTGCATGTTCATCCCCACAGTCTGTACTCGGGCCATTCGATGAGATCGTGATCGTAAACCAGTGCGGGATCGCGGTCGCGCGCCAGCAAGAGCGGCGAGTCGAGATCGACTATCTCGGCCAGCCGCGCGATCAGCAGCGCCGGCGCCGTGGCGAGCGATGTGCCGAGGTTGCAACCCACCATAACGCGAAAGCCACGCGTGTGGGCGGCGGCAGTGAGCGCCAGCGCCTCGGTGAGGCCGCCGGTCTTGTCCAACTTGATGTTCACGTAGCGGTAGCCATCGGGAAGCGCATCCAGGCTGCTGCGGTCCAGGCAGGACTCGTCGGCGCAGAGCGGCAGCGGGCCCTTCCAGCCGGCGAGCGCGGCATCCACGCCCGGCGCGAGCGGCTGCTCGATCACCGCCACGCCAATTGCCGCGAGTTCCGGGGCGTAGGCGTTCAGTTCGTCGAGCGTCCAGCCGCCGTTCGCATCCACCAGCAGCCGCGCACGCGGTGCCGCCTGCCGCACGGCGGCGATGCGCTCGCGGTCCCCGGGGCCGCCCAGCTTCACCTTGAGCCAGGGCCAGTCCGCATGGGCTTTGGCGCGTGCCGCCATGACCTCGGGGGTGTCCAGGCCGATGGTGTAGAGCGTGCGCACGCGACCTTCTTCGATGCCGGCCAGCGTCCAGGCGCGCTGCCCGCGTTGCTTCGCCTCTAGGTCCCAGAAGGCGCAGTCGATGGCGTTGCGCACCGGGCCTGCGGGCAGGTCCTGCTGCAGGCGCGCGCGGTTGTAGTCTTGGGGCATGCGTGCCAGGAAGGCCCGGCATTCACGCAGACGGTCCTCGGCCTGCTCAACCGTGTATTCCGCGGCCTCGGCCTCGCCTTGCGCCACGATGCCCGCGTGCTCGAGCTGCACGTAGAGCACGTGGCTCTCGGTGCTCACGCCTCGCGCGATGCCGAAAGTTTCCTTGAGGGGCCAGCGTTCGTGCCGTGCCGTGCCGCGCATCAGAGCTGCTCCATCGCATCGGCCAGTGCGGCGCAGCCAAAACGCAGCGGATCGGTGCAGGGAAGGCCGGTCTCGGCGGTTGCCGCCGCGATCGTGGCGCGAGCCTCGTGCTCGGCAAGCCCCGACGTGTTGAGGGAAATGCCGATGACGCGCGCGGCGCGGTTGGTGAGCCGTGCCGCGGCCTCGTAGGTGGCGATCGCCTCTTGCCATGTGGGGATGGGGTAATCGGGCAAGTTGCCGATGTGCATGCGGCTGACCTCGTGGCAGAGCACCATGGCGTCGGGCTGGCTGCCGTGCACCAGCCCCAGCGTGACGGCGGCGTAGGAGGGATGAAACAGCGAGCCTTGCCCCTCCACCAGATCCCAGTGGGCGGGGTCGTTCGCGGGTGAGAGCCACTCGGCCGCGCCCGAGACGAAATCCGCGATCACGGCGTCGATGGCCACGCCACGCTCGGCGATCAGTACGCCGGTCTGTCCGGTGGCACGGTAGTCGGCGGCGATGCCGCGCGCGTGGAGCTCCTGCTCCAGCGCCAGCACCGTGTATTTCTTGCCCACGGCGCAGTCGGTGCCCACGGTTAGCAGGCGCTTGCCGCTGCGCTTCGCACCACTGCCCGGGGCAAAGTCCTGCGGTGGGTTGCGCACGTCAACCAGCCTGCGCCCGCGAGCGTGCGCCCGCTCGGCGAATTCGGCGTCGGCATTCAGCCGTGAATGTAGCCCTGCCACGATATCGAGACCCGCATCGAGTGCGTCGAGCACCACGCCGCGCCAGTGTGCGGGC
>CAJADV010000351.1 GCA_903938575.1 uncultured Gammaproteobacteria bacterium | reverse complement strand
GGATCGATGGAGCGACCACCCGGGCGCGCACCGGGGATCTCCTGATAATAATCGGCGTAATGGAGCATGGCTTCGTAGCGCACTTCGCTGTGCTCCTCGAGGAAGCGCAGCATGCGCGGGCCGTGCTCCACGAAGGCCTCGACCACCGCAGGGTCGACATCGCCGTCCGTGAGTGCACGCAGGTAACGCAGGGCGTCCTCGCGGTTGTCCTCCACGCCACCGGCAAGCATGAGGTGGTTCATCGGGATCCACAGCCCGCCACCGGAACTCGCGGAGGTACCGCCGAAACGGGGAGCCTTCTCCAGCACCACCACAGTGGCACCCTGGATGGCTGCTGTGAGGGCCGCGGTGAGCGCGCCGGCGCCCGAGCCCACGACCACGATATCGACGCTCTCGACGGCAGGAGACTGCATGTGGGGTTCCGGAAACAGGCGGCGGTGCGCGGCAGGACAGCCGCGCCCCGGTACGTTAGTAAAGCTCAAAACATTTTACAAGGATGGTTTTTCTGGCCTATAACCGCCCTGCCACGAGACCGCGCCGCACCGTCCCGACATCCGGAGTCACGTCATGCACCGCATCGTTCCCCTCGACACCCTCTCCGGCTTCGATCTCGAGACCGATGTGCTGGTCTGCGGCT
The DNA here is from genome assembly GCA_903938575.1 of uncultured Gammaproteobacteria bacterium. Lineage (GTDB taxonomy): Bacteria > Pseudomonadota > Gammaproteobacteria > Pseudomonadales > UBA5518 > UBA5518. The sequence goes on along the minus strand of CAJADV010000351.1, from coordinate 1,662 downwards.
TCGGCGGGGCCGGCGCCTGCGCGACTCTTGAGGCGCGTGCCGCGGGCGCGAGCGTGATCCTTCTGGAGCGGGCCAGCGGTGGCGGCGGCTCCACTGCGCTCTCGGCCTGCGAGATGTATCTCGGCGGCAGCGGCGGCACCCGGCTGCAACGTGAACTCGGACTCGAGGACAGCAGCGATAACTTTCGCGCGTATCTGGATGAGTGTTTCGGCGAATTTGCCGACCCCGCGCGCGTGGATACCTTCGTTGGCGGCGCGGCGGCGCACTTCGACTGGATCGAATCGCTGGGTGTGCGCTACAAGCGCGAGCTCTACGCCGAGCGCGAGGTGGTGTGCCTCACAGGTGCCTCGCTGCAGTTCACCGGCAACGAGCGCGCGCACCCCTTCACCACGGTGTCCAGGCCCGTGCCCCGTGGCCATCTGCCGGCGGATGCCGGGCACGACGGTGGCAAGGTGCTGATGGGCGTGGTGATGCAGCGCGTACTGGAATCCGGCGCCGAGGTCCGCCCGGACAGTCGCGCGGTGGCGCTCGTTCAGGACCGCGAGGGCCGCGTGCACGGCGCCATCGCGCGCTCTGCGGGCCGCGAGATCGCCATCCGCGCGCGGCGTGGCGTGGTGCTCGCGATGGGCGGTTTCATCATGAACGAGGAAATGACGCGCCGGCACATCCCCGATATCGCAGCGCTCTGCACCCGCCACGGCAACCCGGGCGATCAGGGCGACGGCATCCTGATGGGCGTTGCCGCCGGCGGCAACGCCATCCATATGGGGCAGGCCTTTATCAGCGTGGCGCACTACCCGCCGGCGCGGAACACCTTCGGCATCTTCGTGAACGCGCAGGGCCAGCGCTTCGTGAACGAGGACGTCTACCTCGCGCGCATCGGCCACTACGCCTCGGTGCAGAGGGACATGCGCTTTTTCATGTTCACCGACGAGCCGCACTTCGGCCGACCCGACTACCACCCGAGCACCGAGCTCGTGGCCGTTGGCGAGACGGTCGAGGAGGTGGAGCGCGAGGCAGGCCTGCCCGCAGGCTCGCTGCAGCAGACGGTGGCCTACTACAACGCGCACGCCGCACAGGGCACCGACCCACTCTTCCACAAGGCCGCTGAATGGATGGCGCCACTGTCCACGCCGCCCTTCGCGCTGATCGAGTACTCCCTGCCGATCCTGCGCCCGCACGCCTTCACACTGGGCGGCCTGGACACCTTACCCACCGGGGAGGTGCTCACACCCGACGCTGCCGTGATACCGGGCCTGTATGCCGCGGGCCGCACCGCCGCGGGGATACCGCGCACCGGCAAGGGCTATGCGAGCGGCATGTCGGTGGCGGATGCCACATTCTTCGGGCGTCTTGCAGGACGCAGCGTGGCGGCGAACACACCGGTCTGAGCAGTACGCCAGCCCAACACACTCATTATCTGGAGGCGCGATATGCAGGATCTGAAAGACCGTGTTGCCGTAGTGACAGGTGGGGCGAGCGGCATTGGTCTCGCCCTCGGGACAGCGCTTGCTGCCGAAGGCATGCAGGTGGTGCTTGCAGATATCGAGCAAGGCGCGCTGGATGCCGCCGTGGCCGCGCTGCGCAGCACGGGAGCGAGCGTAATCGGATGCCATTGCGACGTCTCCGATGGCGCATCCGTGGAGGCGCTGGCAGCGGCGG
>CAJADV010000350.1 GCA_903938575.1 uncultured Gammaproteobacteria bacterium | reverse complement strand
GGTCTTTCTGGGAGAACGTAACGCGTGCCGCAGAGACGAACCGCAGCGGGGCAATTCGCCCTTGAGGACCAACGCCGCCGCCTGGTGGCCGCCGCAGCCGAGGCCATTCTGGTGCACGGCCTGTCGGCGGTCACGCTGGCGCATATCGCCGCGCAGGCGGAGATCTCGACCGGCAGTGTCAATTTCTACTTCAGCTCCAAGGAGGAACTCCTCCTCGAAACGCTCAAATCGGTTGCGGAGGAGTTCTACCAGTCGATCTGGCTCGCCGTAGAGCGTGCTGGCGGCTCGGCTAACGGGCGGCTGCGGGCGCTGGTCGAAGGCGCCACCGACCCCGCGGTCGTCAGGCCAGCCAGCGCAGCGGTGTGGTACGGGTTCATGAGCGAAGCAAAGGCCCGCAAGGACTACCAGAAAGTCTGCGCCCACCTCGATGACAAGTTTCACTTCCTGATAGTGCAACTGTGCCGCGAGGTGAGCGAGACGGCAGACCCGCCGGTCGCGACAGATCTCGAAACAATCGCGCAGGCACTCGCGGGGCTGATCGATGTGGCCTGGCAGGACACCCTCTACGACAACGAGGAATTCGATTGCCAGCAGGTGCGGTTGCGGTGCTTGAGCTTCCTGTCGATAGTGTTTCCGTGGGTGTTTCCCCGCCAAGACGGGACAGCGGAACTCCAACGCCAATTTGGCCGGTCACAGGCCGACGTGATATTCCGTGAAGCTGTGCCGGCAGACATCGAGGCGCTGGCGGTTCTCGTCAATCTGTACCGGGCAAGCGAGGGCGCGGCGCCAGATGAGGCCGCCACAGCCGCGTGGCTAGACGCGCACATGAAGAGCCCTCACGAGCAGATGCTGATTGCCGAGGACTCGGGCGGCCGCCTGCGGGCGTTCGCGCACATAGTCGCATCTGCTTGCCCGCGCGAACTGTACCGCTACCGGCTGATCCGCGCCTTGTACGTGGACGGCGATATGCGCCGTGGCGGTATCGGCAGGGCCCTGATCGATCACGCGAGAGACTGGAGCAGGCAACAGGGCGAGGCGCGACTGGAGATAGAAGTGTCAGCGGACAACTCCGTGCTGCGGGAACTTCTGTTGTCCCTCGGCGCGCGCGAAGAAAAGGGCAAGGCACGCTTACTCCTGTAGCCCCCGAACAAGCCCCTCACCCAACTGGCACAACGCATGGACATCGGCCTCAACCTCCCGGTCGTGAACCCCTCGGCAACGCCGTCGTTCCTGCGGGAAATCGCCATGCGCGCCGAGGAACTCGGCTTTGCCGAACTGTATCTGGGCGAGCACGTCGTGCTCTTCGATGCCCCCGCCGACCTGTACCGGCAGTCTGATGACGGCAGCGCGTTCTTCCCGTCGATGGCCAATCTGCCGGACCCCATCCAGGCGCTGACCTTCTTCGCGGCCTGCACCTCACGGATCAGGCTGGCCACGGGCGTGGCGATACTCCCGCAGCGCAACCCCGTGTACACCGCCAAGCACGTGGCCACGCTCGACTGGCTGTCGGGAGGACGCTTCGATTTCGCCATCGGCACCGGCTGGAGCTCCGAGGAGTACGCCGCCTGCGCCACGCCCTTCGAATCACGCGGCGAGCGCTGCCGCGAGTACATCGAGGTGATGCGCCGGTTGTGGTGCGATCCGGTGTCCTCTTTCTCCGGCCGCTTCTACGAACTGCCCGCCTGCCGACAGCATCCCAAGCCGGTGCAAAAGCCCCACCCGCCGCTGTGGTTCGGTGGCTTCGGCGAGGCCACGTACCGGCGCGTGGCAGAACTCGGATCCGGGTATTACGGCTTCGACCAGACACCGGCGGAAATCGCCGCTGTGCGCGAACGCCTGGGTGAACTGCTCGCCGAGCGCGGGCGCAGCCTCGGGGAGATCACCATCAGCCACGGGGTCTACAACCGCCTGCCGGTATCGACCGACACGCTGGCGGAGTACCACGCAGCAGGCGTGGACCAGTTCGTAGTGTCGCTGCGCGCCGCGGATCAGGCCGGGATGCGCGCGGAGCTGGAGTGGTTCGGGCGGGAATTCATCGGACGCTGCTGAGAAG
>CAJADV010000349.1 GCA_903938575.1 uncultured Gammaproteobacteria bacterium | reverse complement strand
GAGTACACGACCGCTGGAGGCATTGCCGCAGTAAGCGCAACATCCAATACCATTCAAGGATATGACGGGTACACGGAGTTTGTAGATGGCGTAAACGCAACAACCGCAACGGGAGTTATGACCAGCGGTAGCAGCACACAATACATCCAAGAGGGACAGGCTATGACCATCGGTGTAGTGCCTGCTCTGGTGAATGGTATGCGGGTTGAGTATTCAGACGGGCAGACTGCCGTCAATGACATCGCTGACTTCGGTGCGGTGAACTCTACCGACTCAACGGACAAGCTCTGGTTCTTGCCTGCTGGAGTACCGTGCTACGCGTGAGCGGGCCGGGGGTTTTATCGAACTCATGCGCAACCCCGATATGGCCTGCGAGGTTACGCTGCAGCCCATCGACCGCTTCGATCTCGACGCCGCCATTCTGTTTTCAGACATCCTGACCATTCCCGATGCGATGGGCCTGGGGCTGTACTTCGAGACAGGCGAGGGACCGTGTTTCCGCCGCTCTGTGCGCACTGCCGCAGATGTCGATTCACTGCACATCCCGGACCCCGAGCAGGATCTGGGCTACGTGATGGATGCGGTACGTACCATCGTTCGCGAGTTGAACGGGCGCGTGCCGCTGATAGGTTTCTCCGGCAGCCCATGGACGCTCGCCACCTACATGGTCGAGGGCGGTTCCACGCGCGAGTTCGCGCGCGTGAAGACCATGGCATTCGCCGAGCCTGCGCTGATGCACCGGTTGCTTGGTGTGCTGGCGGATACCGTCACGGCGTATCTGGCGGCGCAGATCCGCGCAGGTGCCGCCGCAGTGCAGGTCTTCGACACCTGGGGTGGTGCGCTGGGACATGCGGCGTACCGCGAGTTCTCGCTTGCCTACATGACCCGTATTGTGAAGGGCCTGCGCGACCTCGGTTGCGACCAGCCGGTGATCCTCTTCACCAAGGGCGGAGGCCAGTGGATCGAATCCATCGCGGCAAGTGGCTGCGATGCTGTGGGTCTCGACTGGACCACTGATCTCGGCCTGGCGCGAGGGATCACCGGTGGCCGCGTGGCGCTGCAGGGAAACATGGATCCGGCGCTACTGCGGGCACCGCCGGCGCGTATCCGCCAGGAGGTGGTCGCGGTGCTCGACTCCTATGGCCCGGGCAGCGGTCATGTGTTCAATCTGGGTCACGGCATCACGCCGGACATTGATCCCGAGCATGTGCGGGCGCTGGTCGATGCCGTGCGGGAGCTATCTCCGGCCTATCACCGCAGCTGAGTCACGCCTCAGCGGTCTTCGCCGAGATTGCTTATATCGGATGCCAGTGCGTGGTTCATGTCGAGCGCCGGTGACTCGCTCGACGGGCGACCCACAATCCGCGCCGGAACGCCTGCAACGGTGGTGTGCTCGGGGACGTCGGTTAGCACCACGCTGCCAGCGCTTACCTTGGCGCCATCGCCGATGCGGATATTTCCCAGAACGCTGGCGCCTGCGCCTATCAGCACGCCCGAGCCGACCTTCGGGTGACGGTCTCCGCTGGCCTTGCCGGTACCACCAAGCGTCACGCCCTGCATGATCGAGACATCGTCGCCGATTACCGCGGTTTCACCGATTACCACGCCGGTGGCGTGATCCAGCAGGATGCCGCAGCCGATACGGGCCGCCGGATGGATATCCACGGCAAACTCGCAGGAGATACGGTTCTGCAGGAACAACGCGAGCGCCTGCCGCCCGTTGGTCCAGAGCCAGTGCGCGATACGGTAGCTCTCGAGGGCGTGGAAGCCCTTGAAGAACAGGAACGCCATGGCGTGCTCGGCGCAGGCCGAATCCCTCGACTTGACGGCGCGCAGATCGCAACGGATGGCCTCGCCGATGGCGGTATCCGCCGCGAAGGCCTCACTGATGACCTCGCGTACGAGCAGTGCGGGCGCGGTCGGGCTGTCGAGTCGCTGCGCGAGGTGAAAGCTGAGCGCCGCCTCCAGCGTGGTGTGTTTCAGGACGGTGGCGTGCAGGAAGCTCGCCAGCACCGGCTCGGCAGCAGCTTCCCGCGCGCAGGAGGCCCGGATCGAGTGCCAGACCTCGTCTACCGACTCTGGCTTGCGACTGGTGTGTCCCATCTGTTCCGACCGCCGGCAACCTCAAGGGCGCCAGACTAGCGGAGCGCGTGCCTCGGGGCAAAGGGCCACGCTCGGGGCGCTGCGAGCGCTGCATGCCTTAAGCTAACAGCCCTCCGGCCTGCCGAGGCCAGCGCATTTCGGGAGCGATCATGCGACAGGACCTCCGCCCCTATTGGGTGAAGCGGATCTATCTGGGGTTCCGCGGCTGGTACGCGGAGCACTTCCTGCGTCCGCACTTCGACCACCTCGGTGAGGGCGGCACGTTCATGAAGCCGTGGTATGTGCAGGTGAACGGGCCGAATATCTCGCTGGGGCGCTGCGCCACGGTCATCGGCGATGTCGACAAGCGCGTGTCCATTGCTGTGTGGGGGCGGGGCCCGGGGCTCGGACGCATAACCATCGGGGATTACGCGCTGATCACGCCGGGCGTGCGGATAAGCGCGAGCGATGCGATCGAGATCGGCGACAACTGCATGATCGCGAGCGGCGCCTACATCACGGATTCGGACTGGCACGGCATCTACGATCGCATCGAGCGCAACGCCGTGCCCGCCCCGATCCGTATCGGCAACAACGTCTGGATCGGCGACCGTGCGCTGGTGCTGAAGGGTGTCACCATCGGCGACAATGCCATCGTGGGCGCCTGTGCCGTGGTGACCAAGGATGTGCCCGCGAATGTGGTGGTGGCGGGCAATCCGGCACGCATCGTCAAGGAACTGGACCCCGCAGGGCCCTTCGTGACCCGCGGTGACTATTTTGCGGATCCGCGCTCGCCTGCCTCCGAGGCCGACGAACTCGACCGGCGATTCCTTGCGGGCAACAGTTTCTTCAACTGGCTGCGGTCTGTTTTCTTTCCCGGCCCGCTGGACTAAGCCTCCTGACCGCGGCGGATCGCGGCTGATCAAACGGCCCGCGCGAGACACCACAGCCGCAACTCGCCAGCGCCTGCCGCCAAAAATGCCCCGGCCAACGCATTGGCGGTGGCGCCGGTGGTCATCACATCGTCAACCAGCAGCAGCCGTTTCCCCGCACAGGGGCGCACCGCGAACGCGCCGTCGAGATTACGCCGACGCTCCGCGGCTGAGAGTCCTTTCTGGTCCGGTGTGGTGCGCACTCTGGAAGCCAAATGCGAGGCGACCTGCATGCCAAGGCGCTTCCCTAGCACCCGGGCGATGCGCTCGGCCTGATTGAAGCCGCGCACGCCGAGCCGTTCCCGTGCCAGTGGAACCGGCACCAGCGTCCAGTCTTTCCCCTCGATGCAGGTTCGGGCGGCCAGTTGCCGCGCCATCAGTTCGGTCAGCATACGGCCGGTGGCCAAGTCGCCTCCGCCCTTGAAGCGCAGCAACAATTCGCGCACCGGGTAGGTGTAGCGGAAGGCGCAGTAACTGGCGCTGACCCGGGGTGGGGACCGCAGACAGGCGCCGCAGAGTCCGGGCTCGGGAAGCGGCATGGCGCAAGCGGTGCAGGCAGGGCCGTTCTCGGGCAGGTCGGCGATGCAGTCGGCGCAGGCGTCAAGGCCGATACTGGCAGCCGCCCCGCATAGGAGGCAGGTGGAGGGCAGGAAGCGATCGATCCAGCGCGCTTGGTAAACCATGGGATTCCCTTCCGGTTGACAACGGTGTGCCTGCTGCCGAGACTCCGCCCGGCACGCCAACCATAGGACTTCCGCGATGAATCAGGCAACCGCCCCGCTGTCTTTGCGGCATGACTGGACCCGCGCCGAGATCGAGGCGCTGTTCGCGCTGCCGTTTGCGGATCTCCTGTTCCGGGCGCAGACGGTCCATCGCCGCTTTTTCGACCCCAACGAAGTGCAGGTGAGCACCCTCCTGTCGATCAAGACGGGCACCTGTCCGGAGGACTGCAAGTACTGCCCGCAAAGCCTGCGCTACGACACGGGCCTTGGCACCGAGCAGCTGATGGAAGTGGAGCGCGTGCTCGCCTCGGCCCGCGATGCGCTGGAATCGGGCTCCACGCGTTTTTGCATGGGTGCCGCCTGGCGCTCGCCCAAGGATCGCGACCTCGGTGTGCTGGCGGCCATGGTGCGCGGCGTCAAGGAGCTCGGCCTTGAGACCTGCATGACGCTCGGCATGCTGGAGCCTGCGCAGGCGCGTGTTCTGGCCGATGCCGGTCTCGACTACTACAACCACAACATAGACACCTCGCCCGAGTACTACGGCGAGGTGATCACGACCCGAACCTTCCAGCAGCGCCTCGACACGCTCGCCAACGTGCGCGAGGCGGGCATCAAGGTGTGTTGCGGCGGCATCGTGGGCATGGGCGAGGAGCGTGCCGACCGCGCCGGCATGCTGCTTACGCTGGCCACGCTTCCCGGGCATCCCGAGAGCGTCCCGATCAACCTGCTGGTGCGCGTGCCGGGCACGCCACTCGCAGATGAGCCCGATCTCGATTCCTTCGAGTTCGTGCGCACCATCGCAGTGGCGCGCATCCTGATGCCGGCCTCGCATGTGCGTCTTTCCGCTGGCCGCGAAACCATGTCCGACGAGCTCCAGTCGCTGGCCTTCCTCGCCGGCGCCAATTCGATTTTCTATGGCGAGCGTCTGCTCACCACGCCGAATCCCGCCTGCGCTGACGATATGAGCCTGTTCCGCCGGCTGGGCATCCGGCCCGCGGCACTCCCGCACGGGAGCGCGCACGCCGAAGGCGCCGCAATGCCGCTGGCCACCGCGGACACCGGGCTGTTCTACGACGCCGCGCGCGCCTGAGGCCGCGGTATGCGGGGTGGATTCTCGGCGCTGCCTGCGGCGCTGGAGGCGCGTCGCGCCGCCGGGCTCTACCGCAGCCGCGCCGTGCTCGATTCGGCGCAGGGCCCCCGGGTTCGCGTCGATGGCAAGGATCTCCTCGCCTTCTGCAGCAACGACTATCTCGGCCTCGCCAATGATCCACGCGTTGTCGCGGCCTTCAGGGACGGCGCCTCGCGCTGGGGCGCGGGCAGTGGGGCCTCGCATCTGGTCTGCGGCCACATGCGCGTGCACCACGAACTCGAAGAGGCGCTAGCAGAGTTCACGGGGCGCGAGCGCGCGCGGGTGTTTTCGAGCGGTTATGCGGCCACTCTCGGCATCGCCTCGGCGCTGCTCGGTCGTGGCGATGCGCT
>CAJADV010000348.1 GCA_903938575.1 uncultured Gammaproteobacteria bacterium | reverse complement strand
GCCAGCCGCGCCGGGAGCGGCGCGAGGCGGCCCTGCGGTCGCGGGTGGATCTCACCGTGTTCCTCAATCCTGACCAGCGCCACGAACTCCGTGCGATCGAGAGTTTCGGTTGGAGACTCGCCTTCGTGCGCCGGCCGCTGTTCCAGGAGGTGGTGCCGATCGTCGAATCGGCTGATGGCCTGCAACGTTGCGCCATGGATGCGCGCGGCCACCTGAAGGCCCACGTGGTAGTACCAGCTCGCTGAGGTTTGTCGCCGCCACCCCGCGGCTTCACCAACGCAGGGAGACTTTATGTCAGTGCCAAGCAACCGGTATTACCTGATCTGCATCAGGCATCTCGCCCCGCTACTGCTGCTCGGGACGCTGTCCTCTCAGGTCGCGCACGCCGGACCCTCCGCCACCGTGAGTGCATGCGGTGGTGAGGGGCAGCGGGCGTGCTGCCTCGGAGAGCCCGGACGCCCTGGCCTGTTTACCGGGTGTAACGCAGGCCTCGTTGAACGTGGAGACGATCTGGCGTTGGATCTGGATGTGCCGGTCAGCGGTGACGCCACCTGCGCGGATGCCTTCACAAATCCCCCGTCCGCGGAGATCACCGGCTCGTCGGAGCCGCGCTCTTCAGCCACCTGCATCGATCCGGATGCCGACATCGCGCTTCTCGGCAGCAATGCGGTAATTCCCCAGATCGCCGAGCCGCAGAGCGGCTGGAGCGCAGGCCCCGGTACCCGGGGTGCACTCGCGGGATACCTCGACATGCACCTTCACCTGCTCGGGCATATGGCTCACGGGGCCAAGAATCTCGCCGGTTTGCCAGCGCCTCTGGATGCTAACGGGCACTTCGATGTGGACGTGGACGGTGGCCTCGATGTGAACGATGCGCTGTCGCCGGCCGCGGATATCGCGATCCATAAAAACCCCTACCACGGCCTCCTGAACGACACCTCGGGAGATGGCACCAAAGATGGCTCCCGCACGGAATTCGGTGCTCCCTATTTCAGTGGCTGGCCGAAATGGACCAGCACCACGCACCAGCAAACCTATTACGTGTGGCTGGAGCGCGCGTGGCGCGGCGGCCTCCGTTCCGCGACCATGTTTGCCTCGCATGTCGAGTCCTTGTGCAAGACATCGCTGAAGGCCACCAGGGCGACATCCTGGCCCATGTGCGAGGACTCGATGGCGCGCATCGTCGAGCAACTCGAGATGGCCTACGACTTCCAGCGCTTCATGGACGAGCGCGCGGGTGGTCCGGGGCTGGGGTGGTTCCGCATCGTCAAGACGCCCCAGGAAGCGCGGGATGCGATCCGCGACGGCAAGCTCGCGGTGGTGCTTGGTATCGAGGTGGACAACCTGTTCAATTGCAAGCATCCGGAGTCCGGCCCCACCTGTCCGGCAGATTATGGCTTGCCTGCCTCTCGCATCGCAGCTCTTACGAATGGCATGCCGGCGCCCACCACGATAGACGAGGCCGTAGCTGTGATCTACGCCATGGGCGTGCGGCATGTATTCCCGGTCCACAACTTCGATAACGGCTTTGGCGCGGCTGCGACATGGATGGACGCGATCGGGGTCGGTCAGGCGATCGCAGAGCAGCGCTGGTGGGAAACCCGGGATTGCGGGACGGGCAAAGGCGATTACGGTTTCTGGATCGACAACTTCATGCAGGACATCATGAT
>CAJADV010000347.1 GCA_903938575.1 uncultured Gammaproteobacteria bacterium | reverse complement strand
GGGGCTCCCCCATAACGCTGAGGCCTCAGGAGCTTTGCCGCCCGGACCCTCGAGGCGATGGATCAGCACCGCCCTCAACCGGCCGCCGGAGGCCGCGTCGGTGCTGTGGCCATCTCGGGGGAAACCGGCTCTGCGCTCGACGCAGCGCCGGCGCTCATTCCGCGTCGGGTCCCAGCCAAAGCTCCACTTCGCCACCCGCGAGCGTGGCCACCGCCGGCGCGGCAACCGGGGGTGGCGCGGGGTTTTGAGCCTCGCGCTCCAGCGCGGCCGAAAGCTCCCTCACTATGCGCACCAGCTCCTCCTGCAGCGACTCGACGCCGGGGTCAAGTGTGCGTCGAGGTGGCAGGGGTGCACCCGGTACCAGCAGCTGCTCGAGCTGGGCTGCCGCCGCCTGCACGGGCACCATGCCCAATTGCCCGGCCTCCCCCTTCAGAGAATGCACGACTCGCCTGAGTGCATCGACATCACCCGCCGCCAGGGCCTCGTGGAGTTTCTGCAATACGGGCCTCGCTTCCGCGACGAAGCGATGGAGCAACCGACGGTACAGCAGTGTGTTGCCCATGCAACGGGCCAGCGCCTCGCCTTCGAGCAGGCCGCGGACCCCCAGACCGAGCCCTGGCCCCTCTTCGCCGACGGGGGAAGCGGCGATTTCGAACATCGCGCCGGGCCGTGAGCCAAGCCAGCGCCGCAGGGTGCCGAGCAGATGCTCGACATCGACAGGCTTAGAGGCAAAATCCGACATCCCGGCCGCCAGGCAGCTTTCGCGCGTTTCCTTCAGTGCATCCGCGGTCAGCGCCACGATGGGCAAGGATTCGAAGCCCGCCAGCCCGCGAATCTCCCGCGTGGCCTCGATGCCGTCCATGACGGGCATGTTGAGGTCCATGAGCACGATGTCGAGACCAAGGCCTTCCTTCACCATCTCGATGGCGAGCAGGCCGTTTTCGGCGCAGGCAACGACCATGCCTTCGTGCTCGAGCATCTCGCGAAGAACCTCGCGGTTGACCTCGTTGTCATCGACCACCAGGACCCGGGCTCCCGCCAGGGACACGGCCGGCAACAGGCGTGGCGACAACGGATCCAGTGATGCTTCAGTCACCAGTTCGCGGTAACGCTCGGGCTCCAGCAGCCGGAACAGCAGATCGCGAACACCGCGGGTGTTTATGGGTTTGGCCATCGTCGCGGCAAAGAAGCGTTCGTCATCCGCAGCGGAAGAACCTTCCACGCGCGAGCGGCCGACACACACGAGCCGCGGGGCCAGCGCGGGCAACAGCAGACTGATCGCCCTGGCGGTCCGGGCACCGTCGAGTCCGGGCATCTCGCGATCGATGAAGACCACATCGGGCAGCCGCTCGCTGGCCAGGGTCAGACCGCGCAACCACTCGAGTGCATCGGCGCCCGCCGACTGGAGCTCGACGCCGAGCCCCATGCGCTCCAGCGTGCCGCCCATCACCCAGCGAGCGGCGGGGTTGTCGTCGATCAGCAGTGCCCGCAGGCCATGAAAATCGGTCTCCGGCAGCGCCGCTGTGACGCGGGGTGCAATGCCAAGGCGCACCGTGAACCAGAAGGTCGAGCCCGCGCCCGGTTCGCTGCTCACGCCCACGGCGCCGCCCATGAGTTCGGTCAGGTTCTTCGCGATGGCAAGCCCGAGGCCGGTGCCCCCGAAACGCCGTGTCGTGCTGCGGTCCGCCTGCTCGAACTGCTCGAAGACCCGTGACTGCTGCTCCGGCGTCATGCCGATGCCGGTGTCGCTGACCGCAAAGCGCAGGGTCGTGTGCGCCGCCTCCGTCATCTCGGCGCTCACGTGGATCACGATATGCCCGGACTCAGTGAACTTGATCGCATTCCCGATGAGATTGAGCAGGATTTGCCCGAGGCGCTGTGGGTCCCCCACGAACCGACGCTCGGCGTCCAGAACGACATCCGTCACCAACTCGAGCCCCTTGGCTTGCAGCCGCTCGCTCACCAGCGCAGCGACTTCGTCGAGCATGTCCTGAAAGCTGAACTCCACGCTGTCCAACTCGATCTTGCCGGCCTCGATCTTGCTGAGATCAAGGACGTCGTTCACCAGATGCAGCAGCCGATGGCTCGCCTGGTCCACCCGCTGCAGGTAGCCGCGCATCCGCGTCGAGGGATCGGCGTTCAGGGCGAGGTGCGTGAGCCCCATGATTACGTTGATGGGGGTGCGGATCTCGTGGCTCATGTTGGCGAGGAACATGGACTTCACTTCGCTGATCGTCTCAGCCTGCACCTTGGCGCGCAGCAGTTCGGCAGTGCGCTCGTCGACCAGCAGGCGAAGATCCTCGCGGTGACGCACGAGTTCTCGCTCGCGTTCCTGCGCCTGCGTGACGTCACGCCCGGCGCCGCGATAACCGAGGAACTCGCCCTCCGGTCCGTAGAAGGGTTTGCCACGCAGCTCGATCCACCGGGCGCCCGACTCGTTACGGACGCTGCAGCGCAGCACGAAAGGCTCGCGTGCCTCCAGTGCGCGCCGGTGCTCGCCCCAGCCGTCCTCGGGAGGCTGCACCGAGAGCACGTCCCAGAGCTGGCGGCCGAGCATGGTGATGCCGCGGGGCAAGCCGGGCTGGTCGAGCGTGTTCAGGGTGTAGCGATAACTCGAGTTCTGCTCCCAGAAAAAGTCCGAGGACGCCGAGGCGATGTCGGCCAGGCGCTCCTGCGACAGCCGCTGGGCACTCTCGGCGCGCATCCAGCGGGAGAAGATCCGTTGATCGAGCTGTCGGATCAGGACCAGCATGAGGCCCACGCCCGCAAGCAGCATCCCTGACAGGAAGGGCAGCTTCCAGAACAGCGAGCGTGAGAGGCTCAGCTGCGCGACCCCGCTGCCGTCGGCGCGCCGGATCTCTGCCGTCTCGGTCAGCACCGGTGCGAACAGGCTGGGGCCGACACGCAACACATCCCCATGCCCGAGTCTCAGGAGCCGCAGGGTCTTGCCCCTGTTGCTCTCCAAACTCATCTTCTCGAGCTGATTGAGAAGCGCATCGGGCTCCCCGGGATGCTCCAGTATGAAGTGGCGCAGCGCCCGCGCCTGCATCTCGGCCTCGACTGCAAGCTCGCCGCGCTCGATCAGGTAGGTGGTGACGGCCACACGAAACGGAATGCCGAGACACACAAACACGATGGCGCCCACAGCAAGCAGACGCAGGCGAACCAGGCCCGCGTAGCGCAGCTGCGCCGAGGTCCGGGCGGTGTGAGGCAACAGGGGTCCGGTCTGGAGCGGCGCGGGTTCCTCGGCAGTGCCGAAGGCGCCGGATAGCGCGCGCTGCAACCTCTGGCGTAAGGACTCAGCCACGGGAACACCGCGCGGGAAGCACGGGCGCTGCCCGCGGGCACAGGCCCGGTCGAGAGGCCGGCGCCGCAACAGGATCGATCACAGCTCTGCAGCTCCGGACAGGAATGTGGGATGGATGATTCCCCATCGAGGCTTTTACCTGAACCACCGGCGCTCCGCAAACCCCCTGGGTGGCAGGGCCATCAGCTCACGTTGCCGACGGTGACCTCGCCTATACTCGCCCGCGGCTTCTATCGGCCCCGCCAGGAGAAAACACAATGAGCATCCCCGAAACCGGCCTGCAATTCCCCCCGGCAGCCCTGCCCTGGATCGAGCAAACAGCGGGCGCCCCCGTACAGGCGCTCAGCCGCATGGTGGTACGTCGTGAAGCCTGGCGAGCGGAGATCGGGCGCGAGGGCGCAACACAGCCCCTGTTCCTGCGCATCGACCGCGCCAGCGCGGCCGGCAAGCCCTACCCCCGGAACCTGGAGCGCGAAACAGCACTGATCCAGTGGCTCGCCGGGAACACCGGCATACCCACGCAACGGATTCTGGGCTGGAACGCCGACCATTGCGTGGCAATACAGTCCTTCGAGCCGGGGCGCGCGGACCTGCACACCGCCCCGCGCGCCGAACAGCATGCGGTGATGCTGCACTTCATGGAGATCCTCGCCGAACTCCACCGCATCGATGTCCATGCGCTCGCCCTGCCCGGCTTCGAGATCCCGCCCACGCCGGAGGAACACTCCCTGATGGAACTGCGGGCAGTCGAGGACCCCCGGCTCGCTCGCTTCACGCCCGATTCCAGCAGCGTGCTCGCGGCCTTCGGCCAGCGTTGGCTGCTGAACCACGTGCCGCATCACGTGGAGCGCACTGTGCTGCTTCAGGGCGACACGGGGCCGGGGAACTTCATGTTCCGGGATGGCAGGGTCACGGCGGTGGTCGACTGGGAGTGGGCGCATTACGGCGACCCGATGGAGGACATCGGCAATCTGTGGCTGCGCGATTTCTTCACCCCGGGTTGCGGGGGCGATCTCACACCTTATGTGCATCATTACGCGGAGCGCGCGGGTGTGACCGTCGACCGTCAGAAGGCCATCTACTACCTGGTCCACCAACTGGTGCGCTCGGTCATGACCATTCCGGGGCTCACGCGGCGACCGGACTGGAAAAGCACCGTGGCGCTGAACCTCGGCTACCAGGCGCTCTGCGACATCGCCTGCTGCGAGGCCATCGGGCTCTGGCACGCGATCGGGGAAGAGGCCGTCGAGCCGCTGTCGATCACGGAGGGCGCCGAGGCGGGAGACCTGTTCCAGGTGCTGGCCGAACAGCTCGAGAAGGGCGTGACACCGCAGCTCGCCGATCCCTTTGCAGCCGCGATGGCCCGCGGTGCCGTCGAGATCACGCGCTACCTGGAACGGCTGCACCTGCACGGACCCGAAGCAGATGCGCTGGAACTTGAGGGGCTCTGCAGGCTGCTGGGGTCGGGCCAGGCCTCGCTCGCTGCCGCGCGCCGGGCGCTGATCGCCGGGATAGGCTCGCTGCGCCCGGAAGACGAGCTACCCGTGCTGCGCCACACCTGGGCCGTGGCGCGGCGCAACATGCAGTTGATGCAGCCTCTGGTGGCGCGCTGGAGCTACTGCCGGATGCCGCGACTCGACTGAAGCCCGCCTCAGACCACGCCGGCCGCGCGCAGCGCCGCAATCTCGGCGGCCTCCAGCCCCAGCACCTCGCGCAGCACCTCGTCGGTGTGACTGCCCACCTGCCCGCCCGGCCACTGCGTGGACCCGGGGGTGCCGGCCAGCCGGGGCATGAGCGCCGGAATCTCCAGAGGTTTGCCGTTGATCTCGACCTGCTCGAAGAGCCCGCGCGCGCGGAAGTGCGGATCGCTGAACATGTCGCGGACACTGTAGATCGGACCGGCGGGCACGCGGCTCGCCTCCATCTGGCGCAACACCTCGGGGCAATCGCGCGCAGTGCACCAAGCGGCTATGGCAGCGTCGATCTCGCGCTCCCGGCGCACGCGGCCCGCGTTGCCTGCAAGCTCGGGGTCGGTGGCAAGATCGGTCCTGCCGATGCCCTCCATCAAACGGCGGAAGATCGAGTCGCCGTTGCCACCGATCACCACGAAGCGACCATCCGCGCAGCGGTAGGTATTGGTGGGCACGATGCCGGTCACGGTGGTGCCGGCCGGCTCGCGCACTACGCCGGCACCCGAGAACTCGGGGACCACGGCCTCCATGAGGTTGAACATCGACTCGTACAGCGCCACATCGATCACCTGCCCCGTTGCCTCCGGGGAGCTGTCGCGTGCGCGCAGCGCCATCATGATGCCGAGGGCGGCGTGCAGGGCGGCGATGGTGTCGCCGATGCTGAGGTTCGGGCGCACCGGCGCCTCGCCCGGGTGGCCGTTCAGGTAGCGGAATCCGCTGAGCCCCTCGCAGACCGAGGCAAAACCGGGGCGCCCCGCGTAGGGGCCGTCCTGCCCGTAGCCCGAGATCCGCGCATAGACGAGGCCCGGGTTCAGTTCGCGCATGCGCTCCGGGCCCATGCCCCAGCGCTCCATCACGCCGGGGCTGAAATTTTCTATCAACACGTCAGCGCGTGCCGCCAGCCGGGAGGCGAGCGCCCGGCCCTGCTCCTCGCGCAGGTCGAGGGTGATGCATTTCTTGTTGCGCCCCAGACTGCGCCACCAGAACGAGGTGCCCTCGTCGTCCAGCACGCGCCAGCCGCGAATCGGGTCGCCGCCGGGCGGTTCGACCTTGATCACCTCTGCCCCGAAGTACCCGAGAATCGCGCCAGTGAAGGGGCCGGCCAGCAATTGGCCCATCTCCAGCACCCTGAGACCCGCGAGCGGCCCCACTGCCATATCGTCTCTCCTGCACGCTGTGTTGTGGCGGCCAGGGGCCGCGGCGGGCGCGATTATCACTCAGCCGGGCAGGATGTGGGTGCCATGTCTGCGATCAATGTGGATCGACCACGACGCCAGGCCGCGCTCACGATGGCAGCGCCCAATCCACTTCGCGTTTTTTCGGGGCCGCCTTGGCCCGCGTCGCCTCAGATGCCAGACTCGGCGCAATTCACACCAAGGGCTCTCCCATGACGCGACGCTTCGTGGACATCTCGATCTTCCTCGAAAACGACGTCATCTCGGATCCCGAGCCCTACCGGCCGCGCATCGAGTACATCGATCACGATCGTTCGGTGCCCGACATCGCCGGTTTCTTTCCCGGCCTCGCCAAGGAAGACCTGCCAGACGGCGAGGCCTGGGCCATCGAGCGCATCGAGCTGATCACGCACAACGGCACCCACTTGGACGCGCCCTATCATTTCGCGCGCACCATGAACAAGGGCGAGCGGGCCATCACCATCGATGAGGTGCCGCTCGAGTGGTGCTTCCAACCGGGCGTGAAACTCGATTTTCGCCACCTGCCCGACGGCTACGTGGTAACCGCGTCCGATGTGGAAGCCGAACTCGCCCGCATCGGCCACCGCCTGAGCCCGCTCGAGATCGTGGTGGTGAACACCAGCGCCGGCGCGCGCTATGGCCAGCCCGACTACGTGTCGGCCGGTTGCGGGATGGGCCTCGAGGCCACCCTGTATCTGCTCGAGCGCGGCGTGCGGCTCACCGGCACCGATGCCTGGAGCTGGGACGCGCCTTTCATCCACACGCGCGAGAAGTACCTCGCGACCGGCGATGCCAGCCTGATCTGGGAGGGCCACAAGGCGGGTCGCGAAATCGGCTACTGCCACCTCGAGAAACTCCACAACCTCGAGGCGCTGCCGGCAAGCGGGTTCACCGTGAGCTGCTTCCCGGTGAAGATCCGCGCAGCCTCGGCAGGCTGGACGCGGGCGGTAGCCATCATCGATGAGCCGGCTGCATGAACACATACGGCCTGCTCGACCAGCGCTACGGCCAGCGCTGTGCACACATGAGCGACCGTCTGCGCGGGCAGTTATTCCGGCGAACTCTCGCGGTCATCAGTCCAGTCGGCGAAGCGCGCGCCCGAGGTGATGCGCGTGCAGCAGAAGCGGGCCTGCGCTTCGCCTGTCTGGTACGCATCCGGGACGCGCTGAAACGCGCTTGTCGCATTGGTTTTGCGGGTGTCGCCTGCTAGGCTGGAAGGCACTCCCGGCGCTGCGGCGCAGCACCGGAAAACCTCGCAGTCAAAGCCAGGAGAACACCCCGTGAGCGAGACCGCCAGCACACGCATCAAGATGCTGTTGCCGATCCCGATCCCACCGCAGGCGCTGCCCGCCTTCGCGGCACAGATCCCGCCCTCGCTGCTGCGCCCCGGCGTGACGGTGGACTTTTTCGGCACCCGCAACGGTGCTGCCATCCTCGATTCCCTCTACGAGGGCGCACTCTCGGATGTTTTCGTGCTGGAGGCCGGGGCCACGGCCGAGGACGAAGGCTACGCGGCGGTTTGCATCAACTCGATGAGCGACTCGGGGCTGCACGCCCTGCGCTCGCGGCTCTCGATCCCCGTGGTGGGGCCGGCACAGGCGTCCTTCCACATGGCCGCCATGCTCGGGCGGCGCTTTTCCGTGGTCACGATGTGGCCCGAGTGGTTCTGGATGTACGAAAAAACCGCCCGCGAGACCGGGCTG
>CAJADV010000346.1 GCA_903938575.1 uncultured Gammaproteobacteria bacterium | reverse complement strand
CGCGCATCGTAGAGTGCAGACAGGACGTAGGCACCGAATCCCTGACCGTCGAACCACTCCGGCTCGAAACGCAGCGTCTGATAGCGGTTCTGCGTCTTCGATCCGATCGAAATCCCGAGGGCGCGGGCAGTGAAGGTCCCGCCGCCGGAGAAGCCCCAACTGCGTATCTCTCCCCCGAGCACGATCCTGCCGTTGTTGGGCAGGCTTCCCGGCAAGGGCAGCCGACCGTCACCGAATTGCCCCTTTGAGGCATCGTAGGTGAGGAGAGAAACACTGCCTCCCCTGCCCTGCGGGATGCCGTCCACCGCAAGAATCTTGCCGGAAGGCAGGACCCTCCCTCCGCTGGAGACATCCAGCAAGCTGCCCCGCTCGAGGATGATCGAACCGGTGTAGTCCACGGTGCAGGTCGTGCTTCCGACACAAACGGTGGAGACACCGCTGGCCTGCAGCGTGCGGAGCACGATGTTCCCGCCATTCACGAGCGCGCCGCCGCTGAACTCTTCTGCCGAAAGACCGGCGTCGTTCACCCAGAAGCCACTGGCGTCGAGGGTCACGCCCGACTTGACGACGATGTCGCCGCTGCCGCCTCTGGCGACCGCGGTGGTTATGTTGATGCTGCCGGCACGGGCGGAGATGTCCGAGGCGACGGTGACGCGTCCGCCCGTGAGCGAGATGCTGCCACCCGGCGCAACGACCAGGCCCTCTCCGGCGGCAAGCTCGATGTCCCCGTCTGCGGCCACAGTGAGCGAGCCAAAACCTGCGTTCTCGATATCGCGCGTGGAAAGCAGGATGAGTTGCTCGTCGCGGATGGCATCGGGCACCGCTGTCGAGGCAGAGAAATGCGGATCGAGCACAGTGATCTCGGGTGCCGTGTCCTGCAGGCGGTAATCGGGGCTGAAACCGAGCGCGCTCTGGTCCGGGAATACCGCCGAACGCAGGCCGTTTCCAGACCCCACGTAAAGACTTCCCTGGGTAGGCAACTTGCCCGAGGCCACCTGCCTGCGACCGGCCTGTGCGCGCCCCGAGATATCCCCGTCGAGCGCGAGCATGTGCTCGGCGTACACGTTGAGCGTGCCGGCGTTGCCGCCCTGAATGTACTCGGCTTCGTAAACACCGCCCTCGCTCCCGAGCAGGGGGTTCACGTAGACGGTCTTGGTGTTCCAGCGGGGCTGGTTTGCAGTGAAACGCCCGGCGACGGCAGAGTAGATGACGTTTGGATCAGCGCTGCCGATGTCGATGATCGCTCCGTTGGCCGCGATCAGGCGGGTGGTTTCGAGGACACCGCCCAGGTAGTGGATGAAGCCACCGTCGAGATTCAGTTGTGAGCCGGCACGGGCGAGCACCTCATCTCCCGCGAGGGAGACCGTTCCGCCGTTCTGCAGCAATTGCTGGATCTTTCGGGGCACTTGCTGGATGTAACCGCCTACGTTGGCGAGCGGCGTCCCCGTCCAGGCAACACCGTCGCTGCGCGTTCCGCTGACACGGATATCGACCGTGACCGGCACACCGAAGACCGGCCCGTCGCGCTGCACCGGCGTGTCGGCCAGCTCGTTCTGCCCGATCCGTGGAACGTTGACGAGGTTCGCCGACATCGGCAACTCGTAACCGGCAACACCCGCGACGTCGATCACCGCACCTTCGTCGATATACACGCGGCCGGAAACGTAGCCCTCGATTCCCGCAAAAACGTTGGTGGGTGTGGAGCCAACCGCAACGATACGGACACTCTGGCCCGGCGCCTCGACCAGCGCGCCATCACCGACGCGCACAGCACCGCCCTTCAGCGAAACAGAGCCGGGACGGAACAGGCTGTCGGCCGCGGGGCTGGAGAGTGTGGTCTCGTTGTTGGCGTCGGGTAACACCGCCGTGACCGAATCCGGCGCGAGCACAACCACCCCGTTGCGCGAGTTGGCGGAGTCCGTGACCTGCTCATCCATGGCGAGGAGATCGATGCTTCCCGCTCGCGTGACGCTGGTGGTGGCCACGAGCACACCCGCCTGGGTGATCGAGGTCCCCAGCATCCGGATATCACCCCTGACCGACTCGACAAGGCCGCTGTTCTCCAAGCGGGACACCGGCGTCGCATCGCCGCCGGCGATATCGTCATCGATCAAACCGGTGAGCAGCGGCTGCAGGAGCAACTCGCCCGCCTGCGGGCTGCGCAGCGTAACGCCCACGCCCGCCGCCAGCACGATCTGCCCGTCCTTCGCGGAGATGTGCCCGGCGTTGATCACGTTGGGCGCCGCGATGAGCGAGTAGCCAAGGGAGTCCGTGCTGATCGAGGCGCCCGCCTCTATTTCGATGTCGCCGGGCAGTTCGCCGAGCGTCGAAAGCGCCACGCGCTGGGAATTACCCAGACCCAGGATGCTTCCCGACGCTGTGCCGAGTCCGTAGGAGGTGATACCCGTTTCGAGGAACAGACGGTTGCTATGAGCGAGGTAGTCCTCGTCATCTCCTGGCGATAGCGTCGACGCTGTGCCGGGCAGATAGAGCGGCAACGATGACACCAGCAGCGAGTGGACATTGACCTTCGAGGAGCCGCCGAAAATGATGCCGTTCTGGTTGATCAGGTAGACGGAACCCTCAGCCTTGAGCGTGCCAAGTATCTGGCTGGGCGAGGTGCCGGCGCTCACGCGGTTAAGCGCGATCCAGTCGTTGGTGCCGTCAGACTGGGTGCCGGCGCGCTGATCGAACTCCAGAGTGGTGTTCTTGCCGACGTTGAATGAATCCCAGGTCATGATCGCCTTACTGGCGGTCTGCTTCACGGTGACGGCAGTCTTGCCATCCGCGACGTTCGTCTGGGTGGGCAACTCCGCGTTCAGCCAGGTGCAAGTGTTAGTCGCCGCGCAGCCCTGCGGGTTTGCCGCGTCGGCGGCGGCGTTCGCTCCGACCTGCAAACCACCGGGCGCGAGCCCCTCGGGAACCGTGCTGATCGCCTGCAGCGATAACTGCCTGGCGGCGCTCTGCACGGATTGAGCCGCCACCACTGCAGCCGCCGCGCGGTTCAGGTTCTCGATCGAGCGCTGCGCCCGCTGCATCGCCACGGCGGGCGTGGTCACGGAAGGCGGCAGCACAGGGCCCGTCTGGGGCGCGGGCGCGACGCCGCCCGGCGTCGCCGCTCCCTGCGCGGCGAACCAGCCGGGGCTGCCGAACTGCGCGGCGAGCGAGGCCTGCGGCGCAAGCAACGAGGACATCGACAGACCAAGGCCCGCGAGGATTGCGTGCCGCAGACGACCCTTCGCGGACAGACGTGGCGCAGTCCATTCGACGCGATGACGGTGGGTGCGCCTTGTCATGGCGCCGGGCTCGCTGCAGGCGGAATAAGCGGGCTCTGGTACTCGACGGACGGGCGATAGGGCACGACGGAGTGACCGAAATTCTGGCCGAGGCGCAGACGTGTTGCGGCTTGGGTGTATAGCCCCTGCTCGGCCGGATCCCGCGGGGTCCGCGCGGCAGCCACCGCCTCGCGTGCACGTCTGGCGTCATCACCGCGCGCAACGCTGGTGTTCAACTCCTTGCTGAGGCAATCGAGGAAGCGCGGGTCCGGGACCGGCGCCTCTACGCTCACACAGAGGCTATCCGGGGAGAGATCCCCGGCATGAGCCGCACCGGCCAGAGCCAATGCAGTCGCAAGGAGCACTGCGCTCGCCAGGAGTTTCACTCTGGACTCTCCGTTTGCACCGGCTTGCGGAGAAACATGATGAAATCCCGGATCACCCGGTCCCACAGTTCGCACTGCGCGACGAGGTGTTTATCCGTGACACCGCCGGTGACCACGACGTCCATCGACAGCACGAGATGCTCGCCCTGACGAGAGAGCCGCGCGAAACGCATGCTGTGGTTCCACGACGGGACAAGGTCGGCCGGCAAGTCACCCTGAATGCCGATCCAGCACTGGAACACGCAGTCCGCGTACTGGCCATCGACGCCTTCGAGAGCGTTGCCGAACCCGACCAGGAAACCCAAACCCTGCGCCGCGCTATGGACCTGCTGCGCGCGGCCATTCTCCACGACGGATGCGCGGTAACCGCAACGGCGCAGGATGTCTGCTACCACTTCGGCGGTGAGATGCTCAAGGATCAGGGGAGACTGGCCTGTGTTCATGGCGATCACCGATTGCTTTGTTGCGAAGGGGCTGCCGCGGGAGGCTGCGCCGCAGCCTCGGCGGCAGGCGCCGGGGCTGCGCGCTGATCCGGCGGCGCGGGCGGCGCCTCGGGATCGAAGGGCGTCGTCGTGGTATCCACGATACGCGCGTGATACTCCTGCGCCAGCCGCTCCAGTTCTACACGATGCAGGCCCAGCAAGGGTTCCCTGTCCCGGGCCGCGGCGATCACGCCCTTGTTCTTGTAGCGCGAGAGCAGTTCCTCGCTGATCGACACGAGCGTCGCGTTGTTCTTCTCACAGGTGTCGACGTGCGTGCGAAGGCCCTGATACAGAGCCTCGGATTTCTTCGCGGCGGTATCCCGATCGCGGGCGAGTGCCGTTGCCTGGTCGTACGATTGCTGCCACTGACTGAGAGTTTTCTTCAATTGTGCAGTCTGGGTCTCGAGCGCATCGGCACGGGTGGTCTGCTGGTCAAGAGATGATTGCAGTTCCTCCGAACCGGACGCATCGGCGGGTGCAGCTGCGGCTGCCGGCGCCGGCGTTGCAGCGGCGGCCTTGGCGAGGTCAGCCTTCAGGGAAGCATTCTCGATCTGCAGCTGGCGCACCTGCGTGACGGCCTCCTTCAACTGGTCGCGCATGCGCGCCTCGAGGACTTCATCGGCGCGGGCACCCCACGCTGACCACAGCAGAGGGGGCAGCAAGACGAGACCCCGGAGACGACGCGACATCGGCGACACCTCAGAACCTGGAGTTGAGATCGAGTTGCAGGACGTCAACCGAATATGGCGCGCCCGTCACTTCGGTGGCGCTCAGCCAACGCGCACTGAGCCATGCATTGCGCGCGATACCCCAGCCGCCACCGAGATGGAAACCCTTGGCGTTGGTGCCCCCGAGGTGGAAGTCGGAATCGGTGAACGCATCGAGAACGGCGTCGCTCTCGAGCCTGCGGTAGCCGAAGAACACGTTCCACTGGCCGCGATCCACGATCTTCGGAACGCCCCAGAGCACATTGACCAGGAACCCGTAGTTGCCGCCGTCGAAGGGCGGGCTGCAACCCGGATCGTCCGCGGGGCATGACCCGAAATTGTTCACCGGGATACGCTTGCGGATCTCGCCGGCGTCGTAGCCGAAGTTGTAAACGCCATCCAGATCGACCACGAGGTGTTTGCCATCCTGGAAGCTGCGGTCGAGACGCGCGTTGATGTCCAGAAGACGGAACTCGGAGGCGAGGCCGAAGTATTGGTAGGTCGGGTCGGAAGGCGTAAGCACCACGAGATCACGCAGGGCGAACAGTGTGTTGCCTTTCTGGACGAACAGCGGGCGGCTGGCGTCGGAATCGCACGACACGTTCGTGGATGGCGCGTAGCAAGGCTTGGAGAGTTCGCCCTCGATATCGACGTAATCGTAGAAAGCGAGCGCGCCCTTCAGCAGGGTCCGGTCGGAGAGTTTCCACTCGGCGCCCGTTTGTACACCGAGCAGCCACTTGTCACGACTGTTGCCCTTCTGCAGGCTGGTGGCGGGATAGTTGAAGTCCGTGTTCTCGACACTGAAAACGCCTGCCGTGATGACTTGCGAGAGCGTGTCCGTCCAGGCGTGGCGATACTGGCCCGCAAGACCGTCGAAGCCCAGATCTTCGTCCCAGACGAGTTCGGTCGACAGCCACGGACTGGGTATGCGCCCTCCCCACAGGGACAGGTCCTTGCTCGGGCGGTAGTTGAAGTAGGCCCGGTCGATGACGAGGCTGAACTTGTTGAAGTCGTTGCCCAGCGTCTGGTTCGGCGACACCGGGTTGCTGGTGTTGCCGGTGGTGACGCGCACCGCGCCGGAGAGGTTGTCCGACACGTTTGCGAGGATGCCAAGCCGCGCACGCACGCGTGGCTGCTGCCTGTCCTCCGTGGAATTGATGACCGGAAAACTGAGCGGCTGCCCCACCGGCGGGTTTGTGTTCAGCGGCAAACCGCTGTTGATGGACTGGAAATTGATGAACTGCGGACTGTTGGAGGGATCGAGGTAATCGAACTCACCCCGAAGCCGCACATCGCCGTCGATCTGCACGTTCTTGACCCAGCCCGGCAGGGTATAGGGTTGGGCCCAGTTTTCGGCCTTGGCCTGCGCGATGACCTCTTCCCGGACTTCTTCGCGGATGCGCTTCTTCTCGGTCTCCGGGAGGTAGACGATCCGGACGCGCCCCTTGGGCTCCACCGCGGGGGGCTGTGCGGCCGCCAGCGCCGCGGGGCTTGTGTCAGCTTTTGCGGCAGCCTGCACCTGTTCGTCACGCAGGCGTTTGATGAGACGGTTCGCGTCCTCCTGGGAGAGAGCGAAGCGATCCGCAAGAAGGCGGATCAATTCCTCGGTCACGGTCTCGACAGGCTGCGCAGGCGCCGCGGCCGGTTTAGCCGAAACGGGAGTCGACTGCAAAACAGCCTGCGCGGCCTCTTCCGCACTGGCCAGACCCGGCAGCGCGAGCCAGATTGCCAGCGACAGTCCGAGTCGCTTGAATCCCTGCCGCCCGGGATCGCGGGAAGGCACGGCACACTTCGATGTCCTGACGTCTTGCGATCTCATCACCGACTTTCCAATTGTGACCGACTGGCCATCAGGAGGCGCTCACGCGCAGGACCACCGGCTGGGGCATGCCCTTCGGTGGGTTCTCTGTCAAACGGGACATGGCCGAGAGGCTCTCTTCCACGAGACGGTCCAGTTCTTGATCTCCGGTCGATTTGTAGACTTCCACCCGCTGCGTACTGCCATCGGCGGCGATCCACACCTGCACGGTCACCTTGAACTTGCTCTCCCGCAGCTTGCGTTGCTTCTCGACCGCCTGCTGCGCGCGCTGCTGGATCATCGCCGCGTAGTAGGCAAACGGGCTGCCACCTCCACCGCCGCCGCTGCCCAGATAATCCCCGCCCCCGGGACGGCCCGCGAGCCCGAAAGAATCACCCGGACCCTCGCCTGCTGCATCCAGCGCCGGTGGCCCGGGCGGTGCCGGCGCCTGCTGCTCGGGCGGTGTCTCGAGTGGCTTGAAATCCTGCTTCATCCGCTGCGGCTCGATCTTCGGCGGGGGTGGCGGCGGCGGTGGCGGCGGTGGCGGTGGGGGCTGGACGAGGCGCAGCTTGACCACCTCTTGCGCGGGTTTGCGCTTGGTCTTGGAAGTGCCCGAAACCGCCACGAAAATCAGCGCACAAATGGCGATGACGACCGTCAGGATGCCGGCCGCTGGCGCCCAGCGGCGCCAGCCCGTGGGGCGCTCGTCATCCTCGTCGAAACTGCTCACTGATCGGTGTCCCGTGTCACTGGACCAGCTTCTGGGTCACCAGACCGAGCTGCGTGATGTCGAGTTTTCCAAGCAGCGTCAGCACATCGACGATGTTGCGGTACTGGGTCTCGCCATCGCCGCGCACGATCACCGGCAAATCGGGCATCTCGGCCTTTTTCTGCTGCAAGCGATCGGAGAGCTCCTCCATCGTGACCGGCACGGCATCCATGAAGAGCTTGCCGTCCCTGCCGATGGTGATCGCCACCGTTTTTGGCTTGGACAGGCTGGGCTGGTCACTCGCCTTGGGGAGATTGACCTTCACGCCCTGCACGGAGGCCGTGCACATGATGATGAAGATCACCATCAGCACGTAGGCCAGATCGAGCATCGGGGTGATGTTGATGTCGTCGTAGGCTTTTTCTTCCTGGACTTGCATGCTCGTTTCCTCAGTGTCCCCCGCCCATCACAGGGGCGGCGGATGGATCGCAGTGTGTCTCGGCCATGCGCGTGACCAAGGTGTCAATGAACACCTGCATCTGCGCGATGGTTTCCTTGTTGCGGGTGATCAGGTAGTTGTATCCAAACAGCGCGGGGATCGCGACCAT
>CAJADV010000345.1 GCA_903938575.1 uncultured Gammaproteobacteria bacterium | reverse complement strand
GGAATGCGCGTTCTGGTGATCGAGGATGATTCCAGCGTGCTGGATTACATCGGCAAGGGGCTGCGCGAGAGCGGCTTTGTGGTGGACCAGTCCTCTGACGGCAAGGACGGGCTCTTCAAAGCGAGCGCCGGGGCTTATGACGCGCTGGTTGTGGACCGCATGCTCCCCGGTATCGACGGGCTCACCATCGTACGCACGCTGCGCGCGGCCGAAAACCATACGCCGGCGCTGATCCTGAGCGCGCTTGGCGAGGTGGATGACCGCGTCAAGGGGCTGCGCGCCGGTGGCGACGACTATCTGGTGAAACCGTTTGCCTTTGCCGAGTTGCTGGCGCGCATCGAGGCGCTGCTGCGGCGCAAGGAGTCCGCGGGCCCGGTGACCCGGCTGCGGGTGGCCGACCTCGAGATGGACCTGCTCTCGCACAAGGTGTCGCGGGCAGGAAAAACACTGAACCTGCAGCCGCGCGAGTTCCGCCTGCTCGAGTACCTGATGAAGCATGCCGGCCAGGTCGTTACCCGGACCATGCTGTTGGAGAACGTCTGGGACTACCACTTTGACCCCCAGACCAATGTGATCGACGTCCATATCAGCCGCCTGCGCCAGAAGCTCGACAAGGAATTCGAGCGGCCGCTGCTGAAGACCGTTCGCGGCGCAGGCTACATGCTCGAGGAACCCGAGCCCGTTGCGGGCTAGCGGCCCGTTAGCGTGAAACTGCTACGCGTATTCCGCACCAGTCTGTTTCGCTACACGCTGAATTACCTCGTTGGCGTTAGCCTTGCCGTCTTCGCGGTGCTCGCGCTGGTGTATGGCTCTTACACCCTCGGCTTCTTCCGCGAGTTGAACAGCCTGATCGCGCGCGAGACGCGGGCTATCGCCGAGCGCGATGCGCGTGATGGCATAGACGGTGTGTCCGCCAGCATCGCCGAGCGTATCCAGGCGCCGAACTTCCCGCGCTTGTTCTATCTGCTGGTCGATGCCGGGGGCAACAAGCTCGCCGGCAATCTCGCGCGCTGGCCCGAGCGGCTCGGACCGGTGGAGGACTGGGTGGGTCCGGGTGCCGCCATCCGCCAGTGGACCGAAAGCGGCGAGCGCTTCGAATTTGTGGGTTCCAGTACCGTGTTTGACGGCGGGGAGCGGCTGCTGGTCGCGCGGCACTACCAGGACATCACCGAGTACCTGCGTCTCACGCTCACCGTCGTGACCCAGGCGATGATCGCCACCATTGTTCTCGGCAGTCTCGGTGCGGCCTTGCTCGCCTTGCTGATGGAGCGGCGCATCGCGGGCGTCAACCGCTCCATCGCCAGCATTCTCTCGGGCGATCTCGCCCAGCGCATCCCGGTGGTCAACGTCGACGACGACGACTTCGCGCGGCTGATCGTGAACTTCAACCACATGCTCGATCGCCTCGAGCAGTTGATGGAGGGTGTGAAGCAGCTCTCAGACAACATCGCCCACGATCTGCGCACGCCGCTCACCCGGCTGCGCAACGGGCTCGCGAGCGTTGAGTTGGACGAGGCGGGCGAGCAGCGCGAAGCGGTGACCGGGCTGCTCGAGGAGGCCGATGCGCTGCTCGCCACGTTCAGCGCGTTGCTGCGGATCGCGCAGATCGAATCGGGCAATCGCCGCTCGGCGTTCTGCCCCAACGACATCGCCACCATCGTGCACGATGTCTGCGAGTTCTATGAACCGCTCGCCGCCGATCGCGGCCTGCAGGTGCATTCGCGGCTGGACGGGCCGTGCCCCGGGGTCTGTGATCGCGACCTGTTGTTCCAGGCCTTCGCCAACCTGCTGGACAACGCGATCAAGTACTCCCCGGCGGGCGGCGCGGTGCGGGTGGCCATCACGCGCACGGCGCAGGCCGTCCAGGTCGTCGTTGAGGACCAGGGACCCGGGGTTCCGGCCGCCGAGCGCGACAAGGTGTTCCAGCGCTTCTACCGCCTCGAACAGAGCCGCAGCCGCTACCCGGGCAATGGGCTCGGGTTGAGTCTGGTCCAGGCGGTGATCGCGCTTCACGGTGGCACCGTGGAGCTTTCGGACGCCGCGCCCGGCTTACGCGTCAGTGTGACCCTGCCGCGCTCCGCCTGAGTGCGGGGTGCCGCTCAGTGGGTATCGAGTGGTGTCAGGGCCAGCGCGCTGATATCGGGTTGGAGCGGCATGCGCTCTGGTTTCAGCGTATCCAGGGGAGTCCCCGGCGGAGCGA
Source organism: uncultured Gammaproteobacteria bacterium (assembly GCA_903938575.1). Classification (GTDB taxonomy): domain Bacteria; phylum Pseudomonadota; class Gammaproteobacteria; order Pseudomonadales; family UBA5518; genus UBA5518. Next base: position 2,116 of record CAJADV010000345.1, on the reverse strand, counting down.
GGCTGATGGCGCTGAGGTCAGGCAGTGGAATCGGGGGCTGCTCTACCACCGGTGCTAGACGCTCGCCGGGTGGGGCAATCGACATACCGCTGGTGTCTGGGGCCGGTGGCGGTGGCGGACTGTGATGCCCCTCCAGCAGATCAGCGCCGGGCGCTGCGATGCTGATGTGCGAGGTGTCCGGGGCGGGTGGTGGTGGCGGGCTTTCGTGCTCCGGCACCGCGGCAAACACTGGCGCGAGCGTGATCCGGCTGATGTCCACCTGCACGGGTTCAGGCGCACGGCGCTCATGGGGCTCCAGCAATTCACCGCCACCGGGGGCAAGGCTCAGTGCCGATCCGGGCGCGGCGACCGCGGTCATGGGAGCCGCTGGCGCAGGCTGTCTCGCGTTGGCGGCACCGGTCTCTGCGGGGGCTTCCGACGGTATTTCCCGAAGAATTGCCTTGGCTCCGGCCCGTTGCATTGCTGCTTGATATTTCAGGGCAGTCTCGAGGTCCACGCCTTTTTTGAGGGTATGGACACCGCCTGCGAGCAGGCGAATCACGGTCTCTGGCGTGGCCTTGAAGAGCTTCCCGAGATTCTCGCCCACCACCTCGGATGCAAAGCCGGGCAGCAGTTCGCCGCCAAAGAGGATGTCGAAACGGGGGTCGCTCATGGGCCGCGCCTCGTGCGATGTGAGCCCGAGTATAGGCCAGTCAGGCGGGGTGCTGCCCGTAGCGCCCCGGATCAGGGATAATCCCGCCGGTAGTCACTGAGGCCCCACACCACGTGCGCAGCGCCCGATCCCAGCCTCGCCCGCCCAACGAGAGCGTGCCCGCACAGTTCGCGGCCTCGCTGGCGCGCATGCTGGCCGATCGTGGGCTGGATGCGCAGCGTGCCTGGGAGGATGCCGGCATTGATCCTGCTCTGCTCCAGGACGCCGGGCAGGAGTCGACGGTTCCGATTGCCGCCTACAGCGCGCTCTACCGTCATGTGATGACGGCCCTGCAGGACGAGACCTTCGGCTTGAGACGCGACGTCGGGATGAATCCGGGTGCTTTCCGGATCATGTGTTTCAGCTTGCTCAGTTGCCCGAATCTGGGGCGTGCCATACGCCGGGTGGTGGAGTTCCACCGCGTGTTCTTTGCCGGCAAACTCGAGCTGCGACTGCTCACCGAGGGCGATAGCGCGGTCGTGGAGATCATCGTCTCGCCCGAGGCGCGATCCGGGCAATCCGAGTCCCTCGAGCCCATGTCAGCGGTGGAGGCGGCCTGTTGCCTGTCGATGTGGCACCGTTTCTTCGGCTGGCTGATCGGGCATCCACTGCCGCTTGAGGGTGTCCAGCTAACCGGGGCTCGTGCGGGGGCGCCGGAGCGTTACCGTCAGCTCTTCGGATGTGCGATCGCCTTCGAGGCGTCATTGCCGGCGCTGCGCTTTCCCGCGGAGTACCTGTCTTATCCGTTGGTGCATACCGAGGACTCCCTGCGGGAGTTCCTGCGCACGGCTCCCTATCAGTTGCTGATCATGCCGGCCGACCCGGGCACTCTGAGCCTCGTCGATCAGGTGCGCTCCCTGATCGGCCATGACTTCAGCCGGGGCTTCCCGGGCTTCGAGCGCATCACGGATTTGCTGCACATGTCGGCGCCCACGCTGCGCCGGCGTCTTAAGCGCGAGGGCACGACATTCCAGGAATTGAAAGACGCCTGCCGGCGGGACGCCTCCGTTGATTACCTGAGCCGCCCCGAACTCTCGATCAACGATGTCGCGATCCTGATGGGGTTCACGGATCCCAGCGCCTTCTATCGCTCCTTCAAGAAGTGGACTGGTCGAACTCCGGGCGAATACCGGAATCGGGAGGCGAGAGCACGTTCCGGATCCGGCGGGCCGTGACCCAGATAAAAAAAGGGGTGCCCGAGCGCGGTAGAACCCGTTAAGCTCACGGCAAGACGTGGAACACTGGGAACAGTCGGGAAGGAGCGCCTGCCATGCACCTGAAAGACCGCAGAAGCAAGCGCGATACGCCAGCGACGGAGAATCCCGGATCGCAGGCTGCGGGCACGCCCGGTGCGGCCCAAGCTGAAGCACCCGCTGCGGACCTGATTTTCCTCGACAGGCGCAGCGGCGTGGATCGCCGCGAGGC
>CAJADV010000344.1 GCA_903938575.1 uncultured Gammaproteobacteria bacterium | reverse complement strand
GGTCCATGGTTGCGACGATCACGGCAAACAGGTTGTCGCGGTCGGCGGTGTAAATGAATATCTGGGTGACCGGGTCGAAGCCTGAGCCGACCTCTTTCAACATCACCAGCGGTTCATCGTCTGCGGCGGCGAGTATGGCCTCGGTGTGCCAGGCGACGTCTGCGGCTGATTCGCGCAACAGGTAATCATCGCCCAGCTGTGACCACAGCGCTTCCACGCGTGCCACGTCGGCGCTTTTGGAGGACAGGATCTCCAGTGCCGCCGCACGGGTGTCCGCGATGCGCTCGCGCGCGTCGACGGGATTTTCCAGGCCACGCCGCAGTGCGCGTTTGGTCTCGACGTAGAGCCCATGCAGCAGGCTGGCGCGCCAGCTGTTCCACAGGGTGGGGTTGGTGGCGTTGATGTCCGCCACCGTAAGCGCGTAGAGGTGGTCCAGGCGCGGCTGGTCCGACACCAGACGCGCGAACTCCATGATCACCTCGGGATCGCCGATATCGCGGCGCTGCGCGGTGGTCGACATCACCAGATGATGGCTCACCAGCCACGCCACGAGGTTCGCCTCGCGGGCGCTCAGTCCGAGGCGCAGGCAGAAGGCGTGCGCGTCGGCGGAGCCGAGTTCCGAGTGGTCGCCGCCGCGTCCCTTGGCGATGTCGTGGAAGAGGCCGGCGATGTAGAGCAGTTCCGGGCGCGGCAAGCGCCGCGCGGCGAAGGCAACGCTCGGAAAGCGCTCGGTGGATTCGGGCAGTAACAGGCGCCGCATGTTCCGCACCACGCGCAGGGTGTGCGAGTCCACGGAGTAGACATGGAACAGGTCGTGCTGGGTCTGTCCGACGATCCGGCCGAACTCGGGGATGAACCGGCCCAGCACGCCGTAGCGTTTCATGCGGTCTAACTGCGTGGCGACGCGGTGTGGTGCGCCCAACAGTTGCAGGAACAGGCGGTTGGCGCGCGGGTCGGCGCGGAAGGCGGCGTCGATCTGGCGGCAATGCTGGTGAATCAGCCTGATCGTGGTGGCGCGGACGCCATTCACGAAGTCGTGCTGTGCGATCAGGGTGAAGATTTCCACCAGCGCCCATGGCGCCTCGCGGAACACGCGGTCGTGCGCGACCTCCATGTAGCCGTTGCGCACCCGGAAACGCTGGTTGATCTCATAGAGCTTGACCGGCTCGCAGGCGCGCAGGATCGCCTCGTCGAAGAGCTGCACGAGCATTTCGTTCAGCACACCGAGCTTGAGCACCCAGCGGAAATAATCCTTCATGAAGTGCTCGACCGCGAGTCCCCGGTCGTCGTCCTGATAGCCGAAAAGCCTGGCAATGCTCAGCTGGTAATCAAACAGCAGGCGATCTTCGGGCCGGTCTGCGAGCATGTGCAGCGCGTAGCGCACGCGCCACAGGAAGTGCTTGCCGGCGGTGAGGGTCTGGTACTCGCTCTCGGTGAGGAAACCGCGCTCTGTCAGCTCCCGCGTGCGCGCGGCGCGGAAATGGCGCTTTGCCACCCAGGCCACGGTCTGGATGTCGCGCAGGCCGCCGGGGCAGCCCTTGATGTTCGGTTCGAGGTTGTATTCGGTGTTGTCGTATTTCCGGTGACGGGCTATCTGCTCGTCCCACTTGGCGCGGAAGAAATCGGCATTGGGCCAGATGCAGTCGGGCCCCGTGGCCGCGTGCAGCAGTGGCAGCAGTGATGCATCTCCGGCTACGGCGCGCGCCTCCATCAGGCTGGTGGCGATGGTGATCTCACTCGCGCCCACCGAGGCGCACTCGGCGAGCGTGCGTACGCTGTGGCCCACCACGAGACCCATGTCCCAGGTAGCAGACACGAAGGTCTCGATGGCCTCTGCGTGCTGCGTTCGTGTGGCGTCGTCCGCCAGCAGCACCAGCAGATCGATGTCGGAGTGGGGGTGGAGTTCGCCGCGACCGTAGCCACCGACCGCCACGAGGGCTATCCGGGCGTTGCCGGCGAGATTGCAGTGCGCCCAGAGGCAGCGCAGCAGGCTGTCGACCTGCCGTGCCCGCTCACGCACCAGGCTGCGGATGTCGTCTTCGGCGCGGAAACGGCGGTCGAGTTCGGCGCGGGCCGCGGCCAGCTGGCCGCGCATGATTGCCCGGAGCGGGGCTCCCGTCGCGAAGGCGGCCGCGAGTTCGGCCTCGCCAAGAGGAAGGGCAGGGGGCTCGCTCATGCCCTGCCGGGTTGGAACCAGGGTTCTTCGCGGCGGGCCGAGAGCACCTCGCAGCCGGTGGCGGTCACCAGCAGGGTGTGCTCCCACTGTGCCGAGAGGCGGCCGTCCTGCGTCTCGACGGTCCAGCCGTCGCGTTTGGAGAGCTTGGTGAAGCGCTTGCCCGCATTGATCATGGGTTCGATGGTGAAGGTCATGCCCTCGTGCAGCTCCTCGCCGCTCCCCGGGCGCCCGTAGTGCAGCACCTGAGGCTCCTCGTGGAACTGGGCGCCGATGCCATGGCCGCAGTATTCGCGGACCACCGTGTAGTAATTGCCCTCGGCATGCTGCTGTATCACATGCCCGATGTCGCCCAGGCGGGCGCCGGGGCGCACCAGCTCGATGGCGCGGTAGAGGCACTCCTGGGTGATCCGCACCAGGCGCTCGGCGTGTGCATCGACCTTGCCGACCAGAAACATTGCGCTGGTGTCGCCGTGATAGCCGTCCTTGATGACGGTGATGTCGACGTTGATGATGTCACCGGATTTGAGGAGCTTCTTCTCGGAGGGGATCCCGTGGCACACGACCTGGTTGGGTGAGGTGCATATCGAACGCGGGAAGCCGTGGTAATTGAGCGGGGCGGGGATGGCCTGCTGGACGTTCACCATGTACTCGTGGCAGATGGTGTCGAGCTCGCCCGTGCTGACGCCCGGCTGGACGTGCGGGGCGATCATCTCAAGCACCTCGGCGGCGAGCCTGCCGGCCACGCGCATGCGCTCGATTTCGGTGGCCGTTTTCACCCGACCTGGCGGGTGCACGCTACGGGTGCTTGCCTCGGGGTTGTGCATCGTGAGGGGTCCGCGTGGTCGGCTGCGCCGTTTTCGGAGGCGAGTGTAACGCATCAATCCCGCCGGCTGCCCGGCTCTCAGGGTCCGAAAACGGGACTTTGCCACCTCGCCCCGCGGGCGGCTTATGCCGGCCTGCAGGCCTGTGGTATAAATCGCGCCGCTTCGGGCATGCCTGAAGCGTGCGGGACCACGTGACGCAGCCGCCGGCTGCGGCGTCCGGAGACCGTAAAACGACACACACGCACCGGCACGACAGCCAGGGTGCCCCGAAGCCTGAGCTTCCCTTAGTGGAGGCGTGGCACAGGGGTTGGTTGCCGGGGTGCGTGGAGGCTCAACCCTACACTGCAGGTGACATATGACTACCGTATCGATGAAAGAGATGCTCCAGGCCGGAGTCCACTTCGGACACCAGACCCGCTACTGGAACCCCAAGATGAAGCCCTTCATCTTTGGCGCGCGCAACAAAGTACACATCATCAACCTCGAGCACACGGTGCCGGCGTTCAACAGCGCCCTTAGCTTCGTGCGCCAGCTGTCCTCCAACAAGAACCGCCTGCTTTTCGTAGGCACGAAGCGTTCTGCCAGCCGGATTGTCGAGGAAGAAGCCCGCCGAGCCGGCATGCCCTTCGTGAACCAGCGCTGGCTGGGCGGGATGCTGACCAACTACAAGACCATCCGCGCCTCGATCAAGCGCCTTCGCGAGCTCGAGCAGCAGAGCCTGGACGGTACCTTCGCTCAGCTCACCAAGAAAGAAGCGCTCATGCGCACGCGCCTGATGGGCAAGCTCGACCAGAGCATCGGCGGCATCAAGGACATGGGCGGTCTGCCCGATGCGCTGTTCGTGGTTGACGTTGACCACGAGCGTATTGCGGTCGGCGAAGCCAACAAACTCGGCATTCCGGTGATCGGCATCTGCGACACCAACAGCGATCCGACCGGTGTGGATTTCCTGATCCCGGGCAACGATGACTCCATCCGTGCCGTCAGGCTTTATGTGAGCGCCATCGCCGACGCCTGCCTGGCAGGTCGCGCCGATGCCAGCGGCATACCGCAGCAGAAGGACGAGCTTGTCGAGGTAGCCGTAGCCGAACCGGCTGCCTGAGGGCTGCCTTCGGGCACTACCCCGACCCCTAGCGGCGGCCACCGGCCGCCGCTTTCACATCAATAGTCTGTCTCTGGAGGAAACACTCATGGCGGACATTACCGCTTCCCTGGTCAAGGAACTGCGCGAGCGCACCGGGCTCGGCATGATGGAGTGCAAGAAGGCGCTGGTAGAGTCCGGTGGTGACATCGACGTCGCCGTCGAGGAGTTGCGCAAGTCGAGTGGCATGAAGGCGGCCAAGAAAGCCGGCCGCATCGCCGCCGACGGCGCTGTGACCGTGCGTGTCGAAGGTTCACGGGGCATGCTGCTCGAAGTGAACAGCGAGACCGATTTTGTCGCGCGGGACGCCAGTTTTCTCGCCTTTGTAGGGCGCGTGGCCGATGCGGCCCTTGCCGCCGGCACCGAGGACGTTGCAGCGCTTACCGCAGGTGCGATCGAGACCGAGCGCCAGGCGCTGGTGCAAAAGATTGGCGAGAACCTGTCGGTACGTCGCGTTCGCATGCTGAGCGTCGAGGGAGCCCACATCGGCAGCTATGTGCATGGCAATAACCGCATTGCGGTGCTGGTGGCCCTGCGTGGCGGTGACGCCGAGCTCGCCCGGGACCTGGCGATGCACGTAGCAGCCCAGAATCCCCAATTCGGCACCCCTGCCGAGGTGCCCTCGAGCTTCATCGAGAAAGAGCGCGAGATCTACACCGCGCAGGCCGCCGACAGTGGCAAGCCCGCTGACATCGTGGCCAAGATGGTCGAGGGACGGGTGCGGAAATTCCTTGCCGAGATCAGTCTCTCGGAGCAGCCTTTCGTCAAGGATCCCGATATCACCGTGGCCAAGTTGCTCGCCAAGGGCGGCGCCACCCTGGCGGGTTTCGTCCGCTTCGAGGTGGGCGAGGGTATCGAGAAGGAAGAAAAGGATTTCGCGGCAGAAGTGGCTGCCCAGTTGCGGGGTTGAGCGGACCTCGCCCGCCGCGGGCGGCCGCAGACGCGACAGGCGGAAGCCGTTAGACTTCCATTCCATCCTGAACCTTAGCTGGACGTGGCAATGCAGAAGCAGAAGGCGAAGGACAAGAAGTACAAGCGGATCCTGCTCAAGCTGAGCGGAGAGGCGCTTACCGGCTCCGAGGGCTTCGGTATCGATCCGCGAATCCTCGACCGCATGGCGCTCGAGGTCGGCCAGCTGGTGGGGATCGGTGTTCAGGTCGGGCTCGTGATCGGGGGTGGCAACCTGTTCCGGGGCGCCGCTCTTCATGCCGCCGGCATGGATCGGGTGACCGGCGACCACATGGGCATGCTCGCCACAGTCATGAATGCGCTTGCCATGCGTGATGCGCTGGAGCGCTCCAATATTTCTTCCCTGATCATGTCCGCCATCCCCATGAGCGGCATCGTCGATCATTACGATCGTCGCAAGGCTATCCGGCACCTTGGGCAGGGTGAGGTGGTGATATTCGCTGCCGGCACCGGCAATCCCTTCTTCACCACCGACTCCTCGGCCTGCCTGCGCGCGATCGAAGTCGACGCCGAACTGGTATTGAAGGCCACCAAGGTAGACGGCGTGTACACCTCGGACCCGGTGAAGAACCCGGACGCGGTTCGTTTTGAACGCCTGAGCTATGACGAGGTGCTGGACCGCAAGCTCGGCGTCATGGACCTTACGGCGATCTGCCTGTGCCGGGACCACCATATGCCCGTGCGCGTCTTTGCGATGGACAAGGTTGGCGCGTTGCTCAGCATCGTTATGGGCGGCGACGAAGGCACGCTGATCGAATGACCACGGTGCAGGGGAGAGCACACACATGATCGACGATCTGAAGAGCGACGCCGAGCAGCGCATGCGCAAGAGCGTCGAGTCGCTCGCAGTGGCGATGAACAAGATCCGCACGGGTCGCGCCCACCCCGGGATACTCGACACGGTGCGCGTCAATTACTACGGCAACGAAGTGCCCATCAACCAGGTCGCCAACGTCAGCGTCGAAGAAGCGCGGATGCTGGTGGTGACACCCTGGGAGCGCAATATGGTGAACGAGGTGGAGCGGGCGATCATGAAGTCCGATCTGGGCCTGAACCCCTCCAGCGCCGGCCAGGTGATCCGCGTGCCGCTGCCTGCTCTCACCGAGGAAACGCGCAAAGGCTACATCAAGCAGGCCCGTCACGAGGCGGAGCTTGCGCGCGTGGCGGTGCGTAACATCCGCCGCGACGTCAATGGTGACTTCAAGGACCTGCTGAAGGAAAAAGAAATCTCGGAGGACGAGGAGCGGCGTGCGCAGGAGGATGTACAGAAGCTCACCGACCGCTTCATCGGCGAGATAGAACAGATGCTCGCGGTGAAGGAAAGGGATCTGATGATCGTCTGATCAGCACACTCCTCAATGTCTACGCAGGCCACTACCTTGGAGCTAGCCGCTGTCACTCCTGACCGGGTGCCGCGGCACGTCGCCATCATCATGGATGGCAACGGACGCTGGGCCCGTGCGCGTGGACTGCCCGCGCTTGCCGGACACCGTGCCGGTGCCGAGGTGATCCGCCGCCATCTCGACACCTGCCTTCGGGAAGGCATCGAGGTGCTGACCCTGTTTGCCTTCAGCAGCGAGAACTGGGCCCGCCCGCGCGAGGAAGTGCGGGGACTGATGGCACTTTTCATCCGCTACCTGCGCGCGGAGGTGAAGAAGCTCCACCAGAACGGAATCCGCTTGCGCGTGATTGGTGAGCGGAGTCGGTTTCCGCGCCGCCTGGCTGCCCTGATGGAGGAATCCGAAGCCCTGACGGCCGGCAACACCACGCTGACGCTGGCGATTGCCGCTGACTATGGCGGCAAATGGGACATCCTGCAGGCAACCCGGCGTCTCGTCGCCGAGGCGGTGGCCGGAGGGCTGAATCCCGAGGCCATCGAAGCCGCTGATATCGAAGAGCGGCTCTGTCTGGGAGACCTCCCGCGCCCTGATCTTCTTGTTCGTACCGGCGGTGATCACCGGATCAGCAATTTTCTGCTCTGGCAGCTCGCCTACACGGAGCTCTATTTTTCCGACTGTTATTGGCCGGATTTCGACGACGCCGAGCTGCAGGCGGCGCTCGGTGACTATGCCCAACGCGAAAGGCGCTTCGGTGCCAGGCCAGCAGGGTTTTCGGGGCTTGCGCAGTGCTGATGCAGCGCATCCGTACCGGGCTCGCGATGGCAGTACCTGCCGTGCTGCTGATTCTCTTCGCGCCACCGCTCGTCACGGAGCTGGCCATCGCGGTACTCATTCTGGCCGGCGCCTGGGAATGGGGGCCGCTTAGCGGTCTGTCGGGGCGGCCGGCGCGTGTCGCCTTTGTGATAGTTGTAGCCGCTGCTCTCGCCGCCGCCATGGTCTTCGCGGGGCGCGCAGACGAGGCGCTCGCTGCGCTGCTCGAAGCAAGCGGTGTGGGCTGGATTCTCGCTACGTTGGCCGTGCTCGCCTACCCCCGTGGCGCCGGTGTTTGGGGCAGTGTGTCGGCCCGGCTGGTGCTGGGGCTCTGCGTACTCGTGCCTCCCTGGGTCGCGGTGCTCTATCTGCGCGGTCTCCCACACGGTGAGTGGCTCGTTCTGCTCGGTATCGCGCTGATCGCTTTTGTGGATATCGGGGCTTATTTTGCCGGGCGTGCCCTCGGTGGGCCGAAGTTGGCACCGCGTGTGAGTCCCGCAAAGACATGGTCTGGATTCTGTGGTGGTCTGGGCGCCAATCTGGTTCTTGGCCTGACGGTCGGGCTGGGTCTCGGCATGGCAGACGGCAGGCTTGCGGCCTGGCTGGGTGTCTGTGCGCTGACAGCGCTCGCTGCGGTGGTCGGAGATCTTCTCGAGAGCATGCTGAAGCGTCACAGCGGCATCAAGGACAGCGGCGCCCTGCTGCCCGGGCACGGCGGCCTTTTCGACCGCCTCGACAGCCTCACGGCCGGACTGTCGGTCTTCGCGCTTGGCTTGATGCTGTGCGGGACGTTCAGCGCATGAGTGCGCCCCGGCAGGTCTGCATACTCGGTTCCACGGGCTCCATCGGGCAGAGCACCCTCGACGTGATCGCCCGTCACCCGGATCGCTTCATGGTGCGCTCGCTGTCCTGCGGCAGCCGCTGGCAGGATCTGCTGCAGCAATGCAGGCGCTGGACGCCAGCCTATGCCGCAGTGGGTGATGCCGCAGCCGGGCAGCAGTTGCGCATGGCGTTGCGCGCCGAGGGGATTGCCACCGAGGTGCTGGTCGGGGAATCGGGGCTGGAGCACATCGCCGCAGACCCGGGTGCAGATACCGTGATGGCTGCCATCGTGGGTGCCGTGGGTCTTGCGCCCACGGTGGCGGCGGCACGTGCAGGCAAGCGCCTGCTGCTCGCGAATAAGGAGTCGCTGGTGATGGCGGGCTCTTTTTTCATGGCGGCAGTGCGCGAGGGCGGGGCAGAACTGCTCCCCATCGACAGCGAGCACAACGCCATCTTCCAGTGCCTGCCCGGCGGCTATCGCACGGGTGATACACCACCGGGCGTGCGGCGCCTGCTGCTAACGGCCTCCGGCGGGCCGTTCCGGTCAGTCCCGCTGGAGAGTCTCGATGCGGTCACTCCCGAGCAGGCGGTTGCCCATCCCAACTGGGTGATGGGGCGAAAGATTTCCGTCGATTCGGCCACGATGATGAACAAGGGACTCGAGATGATCGAGGCCTGTTGGCTCTTCGGGTTGCCGGTCGACAAGGTGGAAGTGCTGATTCACCCGCAGAGCGTTATCCACTCGCTGGTCGAGTATGTCGATGGCTCCGCGCTGGCGCAGCTCGGCAGCCCGGATATGCGCGTTCCCATCGCCTGTGCCATGGCCTGGCCGGAGCGCATCGCCTCCGGCGCGCCCGCGCTGGATCTGGTGGCGGCGGCGAATCTCGGCTTCGAGGCGCCCGACCTGCGGCGTTTCCCGTGTCTTGCGCTTGCCATGCAGGCTGCTCGCGACGGTGGCTCGCTGCCGATCGCCCTGAACGCCGCCAATGAAGTCGCGGTCGAAGCCTTTCTCGACGGACGGATCCGCTACACCGCGATTCCCCGCGTGATAGCCGAGGTACTGGGATCGCACCGCGCCGGTGAACCTGAATCGATGGAGCATGTCAAAGCGATCGACGGCGATGCTCGCGTCAGTGCGCGCGCCTCGCTTGGGCGCTGTTGAGGGAATGGCATGGAACTGCTGAAAACCATCGCGTTGACGCTGCTCACCTTGGGGATCCTGGTGACGGTGCATGAATTCGGGCACTTCTGGGTCGCCCGTCGCTGCGGGGTGCGGGTGTTGCGGTTTTCGGTGGGCTTTGGCCGCAGTCTGTGGACCCGGATCGGCAAGGACGGGACCGAGTATGTTCTCGCAGCGATACCGCTCGGTGGCTACGTGAAGATGCTCGACGAGCGCGAGGGCAGTGTGCCACCTGAGGAACTGGCCTTCGCCTTCAACCGTCAGCCGGTGCTTTCGCGGATGGCTATTGTCGCTGCCGGCCCCATGGCCAATTTCATACTCGCCATCGTGGTGTTCTACGGACTCTACATCGTGGGTGTGCGGGGCGTTGCTCCGGTGATTGGCGCGGTGGAGCCGGGTTCTGTCGCGGCCTCTGCAGGGCTCGAGGCCGGGCAGGAGATCGTCTCGGTCGACGGCGAATCCACGCCGACACGCCAATCCGTCTCGATGCAGCTGCTGAAGCGTCTTGGCGAGACCGGCGTGATCCGCGTCGGTGTGCGCGACGGGCATGGCGGCCAAGTGCGCGAAAGCCTGGCGCCAGTGAGCGAGTGGCTCAAGGATCAGGAAGAGCCCGACCTTCTCGGTGGTCTCGGTGTTGCCTTTCAGATGCCGGTGGTCGAACCGCGTATCGAAGAAATCATGAGCGGCAGTGCCGCTGAGGCAGCGGGGCTGCGTTCCGGAGACCGCATCCTGTCAGTGGATGGCTCGGCGGTCGCCACCTGGGAGGAGTGGGTTCGGGTGGTTCGATCCAGCCCGGGCGTTACCCTGCAGTTGCAGGTCGAGCGCGACGGGGTGGCCGTTTCACGTGCTTTGGTGCCTGCGCGCGTGGCGCAGCCGCAGGGCCCGGACCTCGGTCAGGCAGGCGTCAGCGCGGTGATCCCGGAGTGGCCCAAGGAACACCTGCGGCTGGAGCGCTACGGTCCGATTGATGCCTGGGAGCCCGCGCTGGTCCAGACCTGGTCACTCGTCGTCTTCACCGTGGACTCAACGCGCAAGATGATCGAGGGCCTGATATCGCCGAAGAACTTGAGTGGGCCGATCACCATTGCTAAAGTGGCGGCCGCGTCTGCGCGTTCGGGTCCGGAGGCTTACGTCGGGTTTCTTGCGCTCCTCAGTATCAGTCTGGGCGTCCTTAACCTGTTCCCGATCCCGGTCTTGGATGGCGGTCATCTGTTGTTCTGTCTTGTAGAGATAGTGAAGGGCAGCCCGGTGTCCGAGAGAGTGCAGATGCTGGGGTACCAGGTAGGACTTTTCATGCTAGTCGGCGTCATGGCGCTGGCGCTTTTCAACGATATCAGCCGGTTCGTGGCCAACTGAGCCCTCTTCGGGCGCATGCTGGAGCGAACCATGCCAAGGACCTGCCGACTCCCTATGACGCGTCACCTACTGCTGATCTCGCTGCTTCTCGGCCTTGCCGCTGGCGCGCGGGGAGACTCCTTCACCGTAACCGACATCCGTGTGGAGGGTCTGCAGAGGATCTCCGCAGGATCTGTGTTCAACGACATTCCGGTGAAAGTGAAGGACCGGATGGACGAGTCGCTTATTGCAGAGGCCACCCGGGCGCTTTTTCGTACCGGGAATTTCGATGACGTCCAGATCGGTCGCGACGGTGGGGTGCTGGTCATCACAGTGGTCGAGCGGCCTTCGATCAGCGAGATCAACATCGAGGGCAACAAGGCGATCGAGACCGATGCCCTGCTCGACGGCCTGAAGGGCTCAGGCCTCGCCGTGGGCAATGTCTTCCAGCGGGCCACGCTCGAGCAGATGCGCATCGAGCTGCAGCGCCAGTACGTGAGCCAGGGGCGCTACGACGCCACCATCGATACCGAGATAGCCGAACAGGCGCGCAACCGTGTGGCGGTCAATATCGATATTTCCGAAGGCAATGTCGCGGCGATCCGCCATCTCAACATCGTCGGCAATTCGGTGTTCGAGGATGACGACCTGATCGATCTCTTCAAGCTGAAGAGCAGCGGGTGGCTTTCATGGATCACCAGCGATGACAAGTACTCCCGTGAGACGCTGAAGGGTGATCTCGAGACGCTGAGTTCCCATTACCTCGATCGCGGCTATATCCGCTTCAACATAGATTCCTCGCAGGTCGCGATCACCCCTGACCGCACCGGTGTCTACATCACGGTCAATGTGACGGAGGGCCAGAAGTACACCGTGAAATCGGTCGGACTCTCCGGCGACATCATCGTCCCCGAGCCAGAGATGAAGCTCCT
>CAJADV010000343.1 GCA_903938575.1 uncultured Gammaproteobacteria bacterium | reverse complement strand
GTAGCTGCTCAAGTCGCGCCCGCATATCCGGGGGCAGGCGTTCTGCCAGGTCCTGTGCCATGGATCAGTTGCCGCTGCTTCCTGAGTTGATATTCGATGTAGTTTTCAGTTGGGCGAGGAGAAAATCGCCACTGCTTTTCAGACCCGCCACCAGTGAGTCCAGCACGGAGAAGCGCTTGCGATATTGGGCGTCCAGTGCTTCGAGGCGAGTGAGCACGGTGTCACGCTCGGTGCTTATCGATTTGATCTGCTTGTCGAAGCCCTGGGTGCGATTTTCAAGCATGCCACCCCGGTCAAGAAAGCCATCAAGCAGGGTGTCCATTCGGGCACCCACGCCTGAGTCCCCCGTCAGGAGTTGCGTAACACCTGGCAGCTGATTCGTGAGCGCAGTACCCAGTTTGGTACTGTCGATTTTCAATGTGCCATCAGCTTGAAAAGCTACGCCGATATCACTGAGTGATCCCGGGCTTCCAGGCACGGCTGCACCTATGGTGCTGCGAATCCTGAACGCGATATTCCGCACTGTCGAGTCGCCATTCAGGGTTGCGGCCTTGCCTGAGGTCTTGTCATACGCTGTGAGGTCTTTGACGGTCTTGGCGAGATCGTTGTAGGCAGCCACGAAGGCTTCCAGCTTGCCCCTGGCGGTGGAGGTGTCGCGCGTGACAGCGAGGGTTTCCAGCGCCGGATTCAGCGGATCCGCCGGCCCGTTCAGGACGGTGAGGGTGACGCCCTCGATAACGTCGCTGAATGTGTTGGTGCTGCTTATTGCAGTGAAACCATCGACGGCGATTCTTGCGTCCTTGGCTGCCTGCGTCTGAGCGAGTTGGCTGTTCAGCAAGTCGCCCGATGCGAAATAGAACCGGGACAGGCCCTGATTATCCGTGTTGGCGAGATCAGCATCGGTGACAGTGGTCTGGATTGCATTCGCCGATCCGCTGTCATTGGCCGATAGCACCAGGCGAGTCACCGTGCCCGCAGCCGCGTCCAGCGGATCCTTGGCTACGACCAGCAGCGAGGCGCTAACGCCCGTATTGCTGGCGTCTGCGTTTATGGCATCGCGCAGCCCCTGAAGCGTAGTCGCTGCGTCCGTGGTGACAGAAAACGCGTCACCACCCACCGAGATGGACAGGGTCCCTGCGCCAACGAGTGCGGTACCTGATGCGAAATCTGCAGTACTCGACAGCTTTTGGTTTGCTGCCTTGTCGAGCACCTGGATGCTATAGCGCCCTAGCGCGGCGTTACTCCCGGCGGAAGCGCTGAAGAGGGTGCTGCCGCCCGTGTTGACCGCTGCACGACCGATCGCCGTCGCGTCATTCAGGGAGTTCGCGGCCGTACGGAACTTGTCCAGGCTGCTCTTCAGAGAGCCGAAAGCTGAGATATTGGCCTGGACCTTGGCTTCCTTGGCCGCGAGACCTTTGAGACGCGGCTGCCCTTCTGCCTGGAGCAGCTTGGTCACCAGGCTCTCGAGATCGAGTCCTGAGCCCACCCCCAAGCTCCCTATGCCCATTACCTATCTCCGTGCATCAACTGTTCGGAAATGAAAGCACGTGCCATGCCAATGGCAGTGCTCCGTACCGGAGTTCAGGCCTGGTCTTCCAGCAAAAACCCGGGGCTCCCGATCGGAGCATTGTATTCGCGTAGAGCCTCCGCCACGCGCACTATGCTCTCGGCCGGGATCTGGCGAATAAGCTCATCGGTATTGGCGTCAATGACCGAAACCACCACCCGGTTGGTCTCCTCGCTCACCTTGAAAGTGAGCGCTCGGCTTTCGGGCTGGATCTGGCTCGATATCTGCTCCAGAAGTTTCTGAATGTCATCAGGGCTATTGCGTTTTGCGGCCCTGCTTGCGGCGTCCAGGCTCAGTGGTGGCGCAGGCGTGTTGTCTGCCGCAGGCACGTCCCCCAAGGGCTGTGAAACCTGAGGTGCTGCTCTGGCCGGCATACGATCCGCAGCGCTCTGCGGAATCCCTGCCGGGCGAGGAGACGCCCCGTATCCTACCCGTGTCGTATCCATGATTCAGCCCCCGTAGGTGGACTGCAAGAACGGCGGAAGGGGGGCAAGACCTGCGTCTTGCCCCCAGCCCACCGCAAGTAGTTTGCGGTTCATATCATCACTTGAGCAGTGCCAGCGTGTTCTGGGGCAGGGAGTTGGCCTGCGCCAGTACCGAGATGCCAGCCTGCTGCAGGATAGAGGCTCGCGTCAGGGCCGCAGTTTCCGCCGCGAAGTCCGCGTCCACGATCCGGCTGCGTGCTGCCGTCACGTTCTCCGAAACGTTGGACAAGTTGCGAATCGTGCTCTGCAGGCGGTTCTGGATGGCACCCAGATCACCCCGTTGCGACGAAACGGTTCCGAGCGCTGCATCGGTGACCGCCAGGGCCGACTGGGCACCCGCAACGGTAGAGATGTCGATGCCTGCTACCGAGGCGAAGGCGCTGTTGTTCGTCCCCGCCGTCGTGAAGACGTCCGCACCGGCGTTGGCCGTCGCGATGCTGCCCTTGGTGCTGGAGAGAGCGACGGTGCCGGTCTTGATCGCGGCAACGGTACCCCCCTCGGTCAGGGTCGAGCCGCCAAAGCTGACCGTCTCAGTGGCTCCACCGGTCGACGCGAATGCGGTTAAGCCGATGTTCTCGCCAGTCGAGCTTGTGAAGGTCAGGTTGGATTTGTCACCCACTGTCGTGAACGTTGCAGTGACACCGGTGGAGGCAGTCTGGCCGTTGACGGCGCTCAGGATGCCCGTCAGGTCAGACTTGTCCGAGATGACCGCGCTGATCGCTGTCGTGGTAACCGTGCTGCCACCGTTGATCAGGTTGAAAGTCACGGTGCCTGCGTTGCTCAGACCGCTGAAAGTCACGCTGTTCGTGGCGACGGCGGTAACACCCTGCGACGATGAGGAACTGTTAATCGCGGTCGCTATCTGACTAGCGCTCGAGTTTGCCGCGTAGGCTATCTGGCCGGTAGTAGAAGTGCCCGTGGAGCTGGTCACTGCTAACGTAAGGTCGGTTTCTGCTGCAACGCCGTTCGCCGTGCCGGAAGTGGTAACCACGTTACCAGTGACGGTGCCATCTGCGGTCAGGGTATTAAGGCCCAAGGCAGTTGAACGGGCGCTGGCCAGGGAGATGGAAATTGTCTCGCCTTGCTCGGAGCCCACCTGGAAGGCCTGATTGCTAAAGGTGCCGTCCAGCAAGATCTTGCTGCCGAACCGCGTGGTGGTCGCGTTGCGATCGATCTCCGACAGCAACTGGTTGACTTCGGACTGGAGCGCTGAGCGCTCTGCGGTGCCGTTGCTGCCGTTGGCTGACTGGACCGCCAGCTCACGGATGCGCTGGAGGTTGGAGTCGGTTTCGCCGAGGGCGCCTTCAGCCACCTGGGCAACGGAGATGCCATCGTTGGCGTTCCGAATGGCTTGATTCAGGCCGCGGATTTGCGAGGTGAACTTGTTCGAGATCGTGAGACCGGCGGCATCGTCTTTCGCGCTGTTAATCCGGAGGCCGGAGGAGAGGCGTTGCAGCGAGGTCTCGAGGGCGCTGCCCGTCCTGTCCAGGTTACGCTGAGCGGTCAGCGACGGGATGTTCGTATTAATGACTTGGGCCATTGTCCTTCTCCTTGAGTGGGACGCGCCGGGCTGAATTACCCGGGGCTACACTGGCTGCTGTGTTGCAGGTTCATGTCGTTGTTCGACACTTGCAGAGGTTATCGACGCCCCCCCGCCGAACTTTAGAAAAAATTTTCGTGGTGCTGCGCCTAAGGCTCGGGCAGCGCCACCAATCAGGCAGCAGGTCTTTTATCAGTCGCGGGTGTCCCCATTACCTTGCCCGGTATCTCCCGGCCCCTCAGGGCACTTCGCGAGCACGTGCGCTCGCGCTAAAGTCGGACTGCGAGCCGCCGATACCCAGTGCACGGCGGGAAAGCATCCAAGCGGCCCCCTGATTCAACCCTCAACCTGGTGCGGTATATGAACAGCAAAGCAGCTCTCTCTTTCTACAATCAGGTCAATTCGCAAACCGGGGTCGTTGACGCCGACCCCCACCGCCTTATCCAGCTGCTGCTCGATGGCGCGCTGGACCGTATTGCCCAGGCCAAAAGCGCCCTCATGTCGGGGGATTCTGCGGCCATGGGAGAATCCCTCGGTAAGGCCATGGGCATCCTGACGGGCCTGCAGGGCAGCCTTGATCTGGAGCGCGGTGGTGATATCGCCGTCAACCTGGATCGTCTCTATGACTATATGAGCCTGCGCCTGCTGGACGTGCACCGCGAGCGCCAGCCTGCCCCCTTGGACGAGGTGGTAAGTCTCTTGGCGAGCATCAAGAGCGGCTGGGACGGGATCCGCCCGCAGGTGAGCCCCAACGGTCCGCAGTGATTCGCC
>CAJADV010000342.1 GCA_903938575.1 uncultured Gammaproteobacteria bacterium | reverse complement strand
GATGGCTCGCGGCTCCACGCGAATGCTGAAAACGATGGCGAACACCACGGAAACGCCGATTTGCAGCAAGGAGGCCCGGGAAGCGGTGGCGAGCACGCCATAGAGCAATAGCGCGATCGTGATGCCGACCTGCAGCAGGCTCAATCGCGCGAGCGCAAGCCAGCGGATCAGCAGCGCACTCATCGCCCAGCCGGTGACCAAATGGGAAAATCCGCCGGAATTCCCCAACAGGCCCCCGGCCCGCAGGACTGACTCGGCGCTACCGGCGATCCACAGTCGCTGCTGGTGCTCCCGCACAACCCCTTCGCTCCAGAAAATCGAAAACCCCAGCAGGACGCCCGCCAGCCCGAACCACCACGCGATCTTCAGCGCGCGCTCGGCGGCCGCCAGATCCCATGGCAGTGCAAGGGCGAGCACGAACGGCGCATAGATCGCGCAGAGCCGATAGACGCGCAAGGTCTCGGTGACAGGCTTGGGCGCCAGCGGGATGAGCAAAATAGCACTGGCGAGGAATGCGCCGAGGAACAGGAGCACGGCACTGCGCGGCACGGTGCGTCGGTAGAGCAACAGCAGGCCTATCGGGAAGAGCGCGAAGTCGACGAAAGAGGCTCTTTCGCCAGCACCGATCGGAATTGCCACCAATGGCACCAGCATCAAGACGAGATAGATCACCCATCGATGCAGTGAGGTCGCGTCGTGCGCAAACGTGCCAGCGGAGGCAGAAAACCCCGGCTTGCGCCAGGTCAGGACGCTTCGCATGTCATCTCCTTTGACCGCCACAGCGGCAGGCTCCAGCCGAGCAGTGCCTCAAGCTGCCCGATATCGGCTGCGAAAAAACGTCGCAACTCAGCATCGAAGGCAGGCGCCCGCCGAGCCCGCGTCGCCGTGCGCCGAAGCAGTGCCTTGATCGATTCAACCAGCGGCACCCGGTGGCGCCTGAGACCCGCACGCAGAGCGTCCACGGGAGCCCGCAGCAAGGCTGGCGGATTGAAGACAAATCGCGCGAGTGCGGGAAAACGGTGGCCGTGCGCGGCATTTGCGACGGGAAAGTCCTGCCTCCCGTCGGGCGGCAGATCCAGAAACTCCTGCACCCGCAACCAGACAGCAGCAATGTCGCTACAAAAATCCTCGAAGCGCAGAAAGAGCACAGCGCTGCGCGGCACCGTGCCGAGCAGTCGCGTGACCTGCTCGCCGAATTGCACAATCGCGCCGTACTGAAGGAACTGCGGCGACCAGCAGCCGCGCGGCAAGTCCTGCCCGAGCAGTCGCGCCCCCTGCAACCGCCATGCGGCCTCGAAGTCCAGCACCTCCTCGTTGCCCGCGAAAACCTGTTCCATGTGGAAGGCATGCGCGACCTCGACCGGATCGCGCAGCATCACGATGAACCGGGCCTGCGGGCAGACATCGAGTATCCGTCCTACGGCCTCCTGCGAGCAGAGATAGTTGGTGGACGCTTCAGCCACGACGGTATGGTCCTTCCCGGCACCGGCAAACAGGCGGTGATAATCGTCAAGCGAACGGATCCCCAGACGCGACGCCAGTCCGGGAAAATCGCCCGCCCAGAAAAACGGTTCCTTCGGGTTGCAGACGAAGGCCGCCGGATGCGCCGACAGATAGCTCGCCAGTGCGGTGGTGCCCGATTTTGGCGCGCCAATGATGAAGGTGTTGGGTTGTCTCATAGGCCGCCCCCGGGCGCGCGAGCGGCCGGCTTTCCGGATCGCCAGTCCGCAAGGTCCCAGCCGAGCAGGCTCTCTATTTCACGCACATGCGGCGCGAAGTATTCGACCAGCTCGGCGCGCAGTCGTGGCTCGATATGCGAGCGGCTGCGTGCCTTGAACATGCGCTGCCTCAACGCCTCGACCGCGGGATAGCGCCTGAGGATCAGGTGCCGGCGCAGCGCTCGCACCGGGGCACGAACCAGGGCTGGCGGATCGTGGAACAGGCGGGCAAACACAGGAAACCGATAATCCCGCGCCGGCCCCACCACCGGGAAGGCTATGCGCCCGTCATGCTCGATGCCGAGAAAGCCAAGTACCTCGGCATAGGTCCCCGCAGCATCGGCCTTGAAGCGCTCATAGCGGATGAAATGGATGGACTGCCGCGGCGCGGTCTCGAGCAGGCGGCGGACCTGCGGACCGAAGCCGGCGATCGCGCCGTACTGCAGCATCACGGGACCGGGACAGTTGGCCGGGACACGCTCACCGCTGCGACGCAGCTCCTGCAGGCGCCAGGCCGTTTCGAAATCTCCGATGTCCTCGTGAAACATCAGGAGTTTCTGCATGTGGTAGGCGTAAGCGACCTCGACCGGATCGCGCAGCATCACGATCAGCTTCGCACCAGGGCAGTTGGCGAGGATATTGGCCACGGCGCAGGTGGAGCTCAGGTACATGGTGGAGGCCTCGCCCACCACCGGCTGCAGTTGAGTGGCTGCGGAAAAAAGACTGAGGTACTGCTCGCGTGAATGCAGCCCGTTGCGCTCGGCCAGCCATCCGAAGTCAGTGGCCCAGTAGCCGGGCTCCTTCAGTTTGCTGAAAAAGATGCCAGGGTGTTCACCGAGGTAGCGGGCCATCGCGGTGGTGCCGCACTTGGGCGCACCGAGGATGAAGGTATTCGGCAGACGCATCAGGCAGCCGCCGTGCCGCAGTGTCCATACCAGCGCTCTGTGAGGCGCGTCCCGACCGCACTGTCCAGCGCCCGCAACTCAGGCTCGGCGATGGTGCGGATAAGCTCTCGGGAGTCAGCCGAAAAACCCGGTCGTTCAACAGGCAGCAGCGGTTTGTAGAGCAGCGCCTGCACCAGCGGCTGGCGCTTCACCACCGCGATCAGACGCTGACCACCCCGGGTCTTCAGATACCCGGACACGCGATTGACCAACAGCGCCAGCGCGCTCGAGCGCGGGCTGGCCGCCGCGTTGGAGCGGCCCAGAAGGCGCGGCGGCAAATCAAGCGGCGCGACGTCGAGGAAACGACACACCTCGCTGAAAAACATGCCGGGCGCATCATGCAGATCATCGAAACAGCCGACGAAAATATTCTCGCGGCCCATGGCCTCGAGAAAGGGTCGCAGCAGGCTCATGTAGCGGACGCTGTCATGTTCGAAAAATTGCTCGACCCACGCATCCGGCGTACCGTCGAAACGCCCGTTGCGCCGGGAAAACAGATACCAGGACAGCGCGTAATCCTCGGGGCGGCGAAAAACCGTGATGCAGCGCGTGGGACCTAGCGCGTCCAGGATCCGCCGGGCAACCTCGGGGTGACGCAGGTAACGATGCGCTATTTCACCGACAGCATGCGCTTGTGTATCGGCGAAGAACGCCTCGTACCAGGCGAGGCCACGATGGAGGTTAAGGTCGAAGAAATTGGTTTCCTTGACCTCTGTGACGTAGACATCCGGATGCCACTGCAGCGCCTCGAACAGCCAGGTCGATCCGGCTTTTCCCGTGCCGATATAGATGAAATTGGGCTTCACTGTCCGCGGGACTCCCGGTGCGCACTGCGCTCTGGCAACGCTCTGCCTAGGTGTAACGGTTGATCCGGTATCCCTTGTAGCCATAACTGCCAAGCATTTCGCCCACCCGGTTCAGAACTCCTGCATCGACCTTCACGCCGTGCTCGGCCAGCCGGCTGAGCGACTCCCGGATTTCATCGGCGGTGTGCCGCGCCGCACGCATGACCAGAATGGTGTGATCAGCGAACTGGCCCACGGCAGCGGCGTCCGGACGCGCCAGCACCGCAGGCACTGCCACCAGCACGCTCTGGTACTGCTGCGAGAGCTCGGCGATCAACTCCGCAAACCGCGGATGCCGGAGTATCGAGACCGATCCCGGCTGTTTTTCACCAGAGGAGATGAAGTCTAGGCCGGGTATCTCGGTGTGACGGATGAAGCTCGCCACGGCATCAGAGTCCGTCACGAATTCGGAGAGTCCCGGCGAGAGGCTGTCATCGAAATAGCGATGCAGGGTGCCCCCGCGCAGATCGGCGTCGACCATGGCAACCGTGCGTCCACTGCGCGCGAGCACGGCGCCAAGATTGACCATCGTGAAGGTCTTGCCCACGCCCGAGACCGGACCGCAGAACATCGTGACGCCGGCCTGTGCCTGCGAAGCGCAGAACACGCGCAGGGCCGCAGGGATGGGGCCGCTCTCGCGCACCGCAAAGGGCGACTCGCTACGACCAACCGGATCGAAGGGAACCATCGCCGTACGCAGGCCCGTGGCGAACTCAACATCAGACGGATTGTCGATGCCACGCAACATCGCCCGCTGCAGCAACACCGCCATGACCCCGAGCAAAAACCCGAGCGGCAGGGCGAGCACGAGCAATACTGTGGGAGCGGGAGAGACGGGCACGTCCTTGGCGTTACCCCGATCGACCACGCGTACGTTGGCGACGCTGCCGGCCTCGGCAACCAGGTAACTGTTGATCGTGGTCTGCACGACATCGTTCAGCTGCACCAGGTTGCGGGCCTCGCGTTTGAGTATCTGCAGGTCGCGATTCTGGGTTGGGAATGCATCGAGGCGCGCCCGCAGCCGCGTCTCCTCCTGATCAACCGCGGCAAGCGCGCCCAGCAGCTCCTTCACCTTGGGGCTCTGCGGGCCGAACCGGGCCCGCGCGCGATCGAGGTCGGACTGGTAATCGAGCCGCTTGCTCTTGAACTTCATGCTTTGCTGCAGAAGAAGCGTGGTTTCCTTCTCCATGTCGGGAGAGCCGAAGCGCGCTTCGTATTCAGCGAGCTTCTGTGTCGCCACACCCAGCCGCTGCTTCAGCAGCGGCAACTGGCGCTGGAGGTATTCGCGGATATCGTTGGTGACGGACACCTGCCTCAGGCGATTGTCTTCGATGAACGAGGCCATCAGCTTGTCGACGAAGACCTCGGCGTTGTCGCGCTCCGGCGCGCGGTAGCTCACACCGATGACGCCTGACTTGATGCCAAGCTCGTCGATCACAAGCCGCTCACGGATGGCGTCTATCGCCTCGCCGCGCGCCACCTTGCTGATCTTGAAATGGGTGCCCGGACGGGCCCGCAGCGATTTGACGCGCAGGCCGATGGCTGCCGGACCGGAGGTCTTCAGGTCCTGTCCGACGCGGCCCGAGGCGAGTTTCTCACCCCAGCCGTCCGTGATGTCGAAACTGCCGGCTTCACGTGCGATCAAGGTGAATCCGACCCCCAGCTGCGCCGGGCGCACCGTCATTTTTTCGACAACGAGTTCCTCGCCACCCCATGCCCAGCGGGAAAAACCCGGCAACGCGTCGGCGGTCTGGCCCGGCGCATCAGGATGAAAACTCCTCGCGAAATACTCACCGAACAGGGGAAAGAACTGCGGGCGCACGATGACATCGAGGCTCATCGCATCGATCACGGGATCGAGTACGCGTTTGCTCCGCAGCAACTCCATTTGCGCCGATGTGCTTTTTCCCGCGGCCGATAATCCGAGGGTGGCCTGCGCCTCCGAAAAGGCACCGGCATCATTCAGCGGAGCCTCT